>JBJSYX010000377.1:0-8595 GCA_046090005.1 Methylomonas sp.
ACCAATGATGGTGTGCAGTTCAGCGATAAAGCCCACCGAACCGGGCAAGCCCATCGCAGCTAATAATGTAATAATCGCTAAGAACGCAAAGCGAGGCATGGTCAACAACAGACCACTGTAAGCGCGAATATCACGGGTGTGCGTGCGCTGATACAACAAACCAACCAGTAAAAACATCGCGCCAGCAATCAAGCCATGCGCGGTCATTTGCAAAATAGCACCGCTAAAGCCAGCGTGATTTAATGCCGCAATCCCTAGCAAAACCACGCCCATATGACTTAATGAGGAATACGCCACCATCGCTTTTAAATCAACTTGTCGCCAAGCCAGCAAGCCGCCGTAAATCATGCCAAACAAGGCCAGAAACACTAACAACGGTTGCAGCAATTGCACCGCTATCGGCAACATCACCACCGTGCGTAACAAGCCATAAGCACCCATTTTCAACAAAATCCCCGACAGCAAAATACTGACTGGACTCGGTGCTTCAACATGGGCCAGCGGCAACCAGCCGTGTAGCGGGAAAATCGGCATTTTGACGCCAAAGCCGATTAAAAAACCCAGTAAAACCAAGACTTGCTCAGTCACCGGCATACTTTGCGCTGCTTGACTCATAGAGGCCATCATCGAACCTTGATGCTCCAAATCGTATTGGCTAATCGCTAGTAAACTCAGCAACATAAACACTGAGCCGCCCATGGTGTAGAGCACGAAGTTCAAGCTGGCGGCGTGGCGGCGTTTACCGCCCCAAAGGTCAATCAGGAAAAACAGCGGAATCAGCGTCACTTCCCAGAAGATGTAAAACAACGCCCAATCCTGCGCCATAAACACCCCCAACATACCAAATTCCAACAACAAAATGCAGATGTGATAGCCCTTGATGTTTTCGCTAATCGAAAATGAAACCAACAAAGCGACGCTGGTTAATACGCTGGCTAATAACAACATCGGCATCGACAAACCATCGACACCTAAAGCATAAGCGCTGCCGAGTTTGGGATTGAGTGGGTAATATTCGCTGAACTGTAAAGCGGCGTTGCTAGGGTCAAATTGCCAAACGATGTAGCAAGCCAGCAATAACACCAAACTGGTCGCTAAATTGCTAATCAATCGAATTAAGCGGGAGTTTTGTCCTGAGATAAAAACTAACAGTAAGGCGCCGAGCGCTGGAATGCTCAGTAATGCGCTTAAAATCGCCATGAGGTTAATCAATTAAGTTGGGTTGTTAATATTTTACAGAGGTTGTACACAATCGTAACCATTGGCAATCGGTTCAGAATACCATCGATTCGCCCCCCCATAACCAGACAAGGATTACTGACTATCACCAACCGGTGCAGCAAAGCCATCTGCCACCAGTTTATCAACATTGCTACCGGTTAAGTTTTGCAAAAAAACCACCAAATCGGCGATTTCGTTATCTGACAATCCCAGCGGTTTAATCAGCGGCGACAGATTTTCATTCGCCACGCCACCTTGATTATAAAACCGCACCACATCCTCCAAACTCGCCAAGCTGCCGTTGTGCATATACGGCGCACTTAAAGCCACGTTGCGTAGACTAGGGGTTTTGTAAGCCCAACGATCGGCGGGATTTTGGCTGATTTCATAAAAACCCAAATCATTGGCTTTATTTTCTGCGACTGATTTAAGCGCTTGGCTATCGACATTAATCGCAACGCCTGGGGCAACTTGCAATACTTGTTGTTCAGACGTTTTCGCCATCGATTGCAAATAACCAACACCGGTGTTGTGGCGTTTTTGATCAGTCAACAAAGCCGATTTCTGTTCAATGCTATGACAACTGACACAGCCTGCTTTGCCATTAAATAACGTAAATCCGCGTTGTGCTTGCTGACTCATCGCCTCGGCTTGTTTACCAAAATACCAACGGTCAAACGCCGAATCCGCAGAATTTAAACTGCGCTGATAACTCGCTAACGCTTGGCCGATATTCAACATAGTCGGCGCTTGCTGAAAAGCTTTTTCAAACCAGCCTTGATAATCGGCATTGGCTTTGATTTTATTAATCACATAACCAATCGACGGATTCGCCATTTCATTCTGCGCCAACAACGGCCCCCAAGCTTGCTGCTCCAAACTGTCTTCGCGGCCATCATGAAACAATAAACGCGCATAGCCGACGTTATACAAAGACGGACTATTACGCCTAACACTACGCCCTTCAACACCCACCGCCGTTGCCATTTCATTATTGCTAAAACCTTGTTCGGGAATATGGCACATGGCGCAGGAAAAGGTATTGTTCAAGGACAAACGGCGGTCATAAAACAGTTTGCGACCCAAGGCAATTTTGGCGGCAGTGATAGGGTTATCGGCAGGCGTGGTTAATTTCGGCAAACCCAACGGCTGCTTTTGCGCATAGCTGAGCAAATTAGCGGCTTGGCCTTGGCGCTGAGTCAACGCTATCGAGCGGGTTTGATAATCGGCTTGTTGATAGGTTTGTTTGTAATCGCCAGCGCGATACAGCATTTCAGGACTAGTTGCTAATTTAACGACTGGTAAATCGCCGGCCAACAAGGTTTTAACATCGCTGATTAACGTCTGTGGATTTAGAAAATCGACGCTGTAAATATTGCGAATTTGCTTGTTGGTATCAATCAAATACACCCGCAACAAATGCGAAAAAGTGCCGGTAAATTGGCCTTTTTCATCGTAAATTTTCTGCACATTTTGCTGATAAGCCTCCAAAATCGGCTGCAATTGTTGTTCTGAAGCAGTGGTTAAAAACTGCCAATCCAAATTGGCATTATTTAAACCTTGCCCATATAACTGCATTTTTTCCGGTGTGTCGTGGCTGGGATTAAAACTTAAGGTCAACAAACGTAATTTGCTGGCAATTTCCGGTTGTTTTTGCAATTCACGGCTGATTTTATGCAGCACTTGTGTCGCTAATGGGCAACCATTGACATCGCTGCAAGTGGCGTAAATAAAACTCAAGAGGACGATTTTATCGCCCATTAAATCGTAAAGCAGCTTAGCTTGATGGTCGGCGTTGAGGATTTCACCATTGCCGGCTTTGCTAATAATTGGCAGGGTGTAAGGAAGCGGCTCGCCTGATACAGTGAGTGGAAATAGGCTGAGCCAGAATAGAATCAAAGCTTTATTCAACAAACTAGACTGTTTTTTTATCATTAACTTTTCCAACATTGACCTTGTTTGCGGTTAAAGCCAACAGCTTGCCACTATAACTGCATATGGCGTCACATTAAGTACAGCATCAAACAGAATTGGTTGATTGATCAGAAGAGAAACAGAGGAGGTACTGATTAGATTTGGTAATCAACTTAAAAGTTAAATTACAAAATTTAAGATTTGATAGTGGAATCTGGTGGGTGCTGAGGGGTTCGAACCCCCGACCCTCGCCTTGTAAGGGCGATGCTCTCCCAGCTGAGCTAAGCACCCGATTCCATTTCTCTATTGTAAACAAAGTCGATTTTAGATGCAAACAATATGCCATTAATTTTGAGTTAAATAGTAATCTAAGCAAGTAAACTCCACAAACCCAAAGCCGATACAATCACTAAGCCACCGCCAACCCAACGTTTAAATAACAGCTCATTGCGAGTAATTGCCTGATGCGCTTTTAAGCCCATCACATGACCAATCGCTGCAATCGGCAACAACATTAGCGCCTGAATAAAATGCAAATCAACCGATAACACAACAAAGGTTGTCATTTTGATACTGACTAACACAAACCATAAAACAAACAGCGTATCACGCAATCGCTCTTTGCTGACATGACGCATATAAACCGCCACCATCAATGGCGCACCAGTCAACGATGTACCGGCGACATAACCGCCTAAAATCAGCAGAAATTTATCAACCCAATCTTGACGACTTTCAATGGCTTTATTGAACAACCACACCAAGCCATAAAACAAAGTCACGCCATAGATAAACAAATTTAGCCACAGTATCGGCAAATTCACCAAACCAAATACGCCCAAAATTGCTGGGGGGATAATGTAAATCGACGAATGGCGAAGATAGCGCCAGTCAACATTATGCAAACGGGTTCGCAGGGTTAAACCGGAGAAAAACAACAGATGAGTACTAATGATAGGCAACCATAAACGGGGATCGTTATGAATGAACAGCATCAACGGCAAACCCAATGCCGCGCCGCCAAAGCCCAACCCAGTCCGCACAAAGCCCGCCCAAATAAACAATAGACCTATCAGCAAGGCTTGATTAAGGGAAAAATCGAGTAGCATTTTTAGGGGATAGTCCTAAATTTGGTATAAAACATCATTAAAAACTAACAAGTGCTTATTTAAAAATACTTTCTAATCTAGCGACAATAAAAATAGCGCAATCTTTCTCATATAGAGATCATGCTATTAACCCCCAATTCATTGGCTATCGTTTTTAATAAAGTCTGAGTTCCATTTTCTAGCTGAGAAAAAATCGGCATGCTGGTTGTGCTTATGTCGGATTTTTCGATGTTTTGGAACTTAAATTCTGAATTTAATGCTTTGATTGATCCGATATAGGCATCGGTTAGGGTAGTGATATTTTCTAAGCCGGCTTTATAGGCTTTTTCTAAGGCGATTTCTAAGTCGTGGTTGATGGTAGCTAATTCTTCACTACAAAAACCTTTGTAGCTCAGATAACCGAGCAGTGCGAGTTCGATTGAGGTGCCTAAGAAAAAATAAGATGTGGTCGAGGATGAGACGAACTCTCTTTCTTCAATTGTTTTTTTCAACGATACCGTTTTAGCAACATCAAATAAATCGAAAGCATCGGCAATCATTTTCATCGAGTTAGGGGCTTTGATATTCGCCATTTTGACCTCCATAAATCTTATTGATTAACTAACTGCCTTTTTGCTAGGGCAGAGAGGACTAACGATGAGCTTACTGGATAGCTTGCTTTGTATCCTGAGCAGTCGATTTCAGTGTATACCCAACCAAAACCCCTAACAATAGACTTAAAAATACATAGATTATTTCTTTTTATTGAATAGTTTTGATATGAAGCAACGATGCCCAATTCAACAGACAAAAAAAATCCGACTGAAGGTCGGATTTAAAGGAGGATAATTTCCGCCAGCGCATCTGGCATGGGTTGTAGATTACAGCTATTTAATCGAATTGAAAATGTGACCAATTGCCGCGCGACAAAATGTCACAGTCATTGTGTGCGATTGATTGAATCTCAGAAGCGGCTTGAAATTGGTATAGAATGAAATTTGTCGTCTGATGGAGTTATCAATTAATCAGCAAACAGTTGGAAAGCTTACTTCCACTCTCTTTAGCTAGATCAATCGCTCATGGAACCTTTACCTTTAAAAGATATTCACTTGCCGCCCGATGTGAGCGTTTGGCCGCTTGCTGCTGGATGGTGGTTATTAATCGGCTTAATCCTGTTTTGCATTGTTACTGGTTTCTGGATTTATCGGCGTATTAATCGTCGAGCTGGATTGCGTGCCGCCAACAAATTATTGTTGGCAATTGCCAATGACTCGCAACAAACCGACCAACAAAAACTCACCGCCTTATCTGTCTTGTTACGTCGGGTTGCCATCAGCACCTCGCCACGCGATCAAGTAGCCAGCTTAAACGGTGCTACTTGGCTGGCTTATTTGGATAAAGGCTTTAAAGATGCACCGTTCAGCAAAGGTTTAGGGCGTTGTCTTGCCGATGCGCCTTATCGCCCGACACCCGCAGAAGTCGATTTGCCTGCATTAATCAAACTGTGCCAGCGCTGGCTGAAACAGCAGCAACCGAAGCGAGGTTAACCATGATTCATATCGAATGGCCTTGGCTACTGTTGTTATTACCTTTGCCGTGGTTGTTGCGTTGGCTGTTACCAGCCCAGACCGACAGCCAACAAGCGGCTTTAAAAGTGCCGTTCTTAGACGATTTTGGTACAGGCGAAACACGGGTGATTAGCGCGGTTAAGCCTTGGGCTTTATGGCTGGCGAGTTTGGCTTGGCTGTGTTTGCTGTTAGCGGTGACTAGACCGCAATGGTTAGGCGAGCCTTTGGAGCAAGCGGTCAGTGGCCGAGATTTAATGTTAGCGGTGGACGTGTCTGGCAGTATGCAGGAAAAGGATTTCGTGATTAACGGCCAACAAGTCGACCGACTGACGGCACTTAAACAAGTCGCTGGCGAGTTTATTCAACGACGTACTGGCGACCGTTTAGGATTGGTGTTATTCGGCACTCAAGCTTATTTGCATGTGCCGCTTACCTTCGACCGCAACACCGTACAAACCCTGCTCAACGAAGCTTTTATCGGCATTACCGAAGACGAGCCACAAACCTCAATTGGCGATGCAATTGGCCTATCAATCAAACGTCTGCAAGACCAAAAAACCGATAGCAAAGTCTTAATTTTACTCACCGATGGCGCGAATACCGCAGGCGAACTCAGCCCGTTAAAAGCCGCCGAACTCGCTGCCAATGCCCAACTTAAAATCTACACTATCGGCATCGGTGCCGATGAAATGCTAGTGCGTAGCTTGTTTGGGACTCGCCGGGTTAACCCTTCAGTGGATTTAGATGAAAAAACCTTAACCGCTATCGCTGAAACCACTGGCGGTCGTTATTTTCGCGCCCGTAGCAGTGAAGAATTAGCGCAGATTTATGCGTTATTAGATCAATTAGAACCAGTGGAAAAAGACAAACAATATTTTCGCCCCCGTAGCGAATTATTTTATTGGCCGTTGGCGATGGCTTTATTGATAACAGGCGGTTTAGCAGCAAGTCGAGTGAGATGGAAATGAGTGAATTGCATTTTTTACGCCCAGAATGGTGGTTAGCGTTAATTCCGTTGGCGATTTTATTATTTAAGTTAGCCAAACATCGCTATGGACAAGGCCAATGGTCTGAAATCTGCGATGCCGAATTATTGCCCTTCTTGCTCGATCACAAACCCACGGCCCCAAGGTATGGCAATTTAATCGCCGGCGGTTTAGCCGCTTTGTTAGCGATTACCGCTTTAGCCGGCCCCACTTGGCAACGACTGCCCAGCCCAACGTTTAGAAATGACAGCGCCTTGGTAATTGCCTTAAATTTAGCACCGACCATGGATGCTGCCGACATCAAACCCAGCCGCATCGCCAAAGCCCGCTACAAAATTGCTGATTTGTTAAAACAACGCAAAGATGGCCAAACCGCACTATTAGTCTACGGCGGCGACCCTTTTACCGTCACACCATTAACCGCCGATACCGCCACTATCACCAGCCAATTAGAAGCCTTAAGTACCGATATTATGCCTAGCCCTGGCACCAATACTGCTGCAGCTATCGAAAAAGCTAAACAATTATTGCAACAAGCCGGTTTGCCGCGAGGACATATTTTATTGATTACCGATAACGCTGAAGCTACGGATAACCTGGATTTAGCGGATTATCAACTTTCGGTGTTAGCAGTTGGTACTAAAGACGGTGCGCCGATAGCGCAAGCCAATGGCGGATTTGTCAAAGATAGTGATGGCAATATCGTGTTAGCCAAACTGGATGTTGAGGGCTTAATGACATTAGCGCAAAAAGGCCGAGGTATTTATCAGGTCGTGACTGCGAATGATGACGATGTCAGCAAGTTGGGGGCTTTGTTTAACACCCCAGCGGTTGCCGATGAAAATAGCGCCAACCAGTTACTGTTACAGCAATGGGATGAAAAAGGTCCGTGGTTAGTGTTATTGGTTTTGCCTTGGGCGGCGTTGCAATTTCGCAAAGGTTTATTGCTGTTATTACTGGTGTTGCTGCCGTTGCCGCAAAATAGTTATGCGCTAGATTGGCGCAGTTTATTTGAGAATAGCAACCAACGTGGTGCAACCGCCTTTCAAAATCAAGATTATCAACAAGCGGCTGAACAATTCAATGACCCAAATTGGCAGGCGGCCGCCCAATATCGTGCAGGGCAATTTCAGCAAGCTGCCGAGACTTTAAAAAACAGCCAAACCGCTGATGGCCATTACAATCGCGGCAATGCTTTAGCGCAAGCCGGTGATTTGCAATCTGCTTTGCAAGCTTATCAACAAGCGTTAAAACTCGACCCCAAACACCAAGACGCGCAATTCAACAAAGCGTTGGTTGAAAAGAAATTGCAGGAACAAAAATCCGAGCAACAACCGTCAAAAGATCAGCAACAGCAAGCCGATTCATCACAATCTAAATCTGAACAAGCGGATAAGTCCCAATCAGAAAGCGAACACAAACCTGCTGATCAGTCGCAAAAAAGCGACCAGCAGCAAGCCGAGCAAAAAAATCAGTCCGAAGAGCAGCCATCAGAATCACAACCTGAACAGCCGTCAAAGCCAGAGCAAAAACCTGCCGATGAACCGCAAAAAGCCGAAGCCAAATCAGACGCTAAAGCCAGCGAAAAGCTTGAGCTAAATCAAGCTGATCAACAATTATTGAAACGAATTCCTGATGAACCAACGGGATTGTTAAAACGTAAATTTAAGTATCAATACAGCCAAGGCAGATAAGCGGCATGTTTATTGCTGGAAGTCCTAAAAAACCAATCCGCTTATCCCTAATTTTGATAGGAAACAAACCATGAAATTAATCAGGCAGCCAAAGATGAAAACCATTGGCATGGTAATCGGCTTA
>JBJSYX010000378.1:0-2020 GCA_046090005.1 Methylomonas sp.
TTTAATGCCTGCAAATGTTCAACCCAATTGCAATAACTTAGGTTGTGGGGTTGAAACTGTATCGGTGATTTATTAACGCTGATTTGAAATTGCGAGCTTATGCTATTTGGCGAAAAAGCATAAGCTCGCAATTTCAAATCAGCGTTAATAAATCACCGATACAGTTTCAACCCCACAACCTAAGTTATTGCAATTGGGTTGAACATTTGCAGGCATTAAATTTGCCTTGTAACGCCATCACAGTCGAAATTACTGAGAATTTATTACTCAATGCTTCACAAGCAATGACGGATAAATTAATAGCGATTAGAGCCGCAGGTATGCAAATCTCAATCGACGATTTTGGCACTGGCTATTCATCCCTGTCGTATCTTAAAAAATACCAAATTGATTATTTAAAAATTGATCGCAGTTTTGTTAGTAATATTAATATCAATTCAACCGATATGGTGATTTGTGAGGCGATGATTTTAATGGCTCACAAACTAGGCATGAAAGTAATAGCGGAAGGTATTGAAAATGAAGAGCAACTGCAACTGTTAAAACAAGCCGGTTGTGATTATGGCCAAGGTTTTTTGTTCTCAAAGCCATTAAATGCCATCACATTTGAACAATTATTTAAAGCGGAAGGTTAAGTTATTTACGCTGAACTTGATAAGGCAAAAGGCGTTGAAACTCATGACAAACTTGTTGATAACACTCACAAACCCTCGTCTCTAATCCCGGTCTATCGAGAATATTAATCCGCCCACGACTATAGGCAATTAACCCCGCTTGTTGCAACTTGCCAGCCGCCTCGGTCACTCCTTCACGACGCACCCCAAGCATATTGGCGATTAACTCCTGCGTCATCGTAATTTGATTTGAAGCCAAACGATCTAAAGTCAGCAATAACCAACGGCATAATTGTTGATCAATTGAATGATGGCGATTACAAACCGCTGTCTGTGCCATTTGAGTAATCAAGGCTTGGCTGTAACGTAGCAATAAATCTTGCAACGCTTGACTACGACGCCCCCCCGAACGGGCAATTTCTTTAGCTAAATAATCAGCCCGCATCCGATAGGCATACCCCGCGCATCTAACCACGGCTCGATTCGCCATCGAACCACCTCCCATAAACAAAGCCAATCCAACAATACCATCATTACCGACAACAGCAATTTCAGCAGAACCACCGTTTTTCATCACATACAACATCGAAACAATACTTGTGGTTGGAAAATACGCGTAACGGGATTTAACCCCCGATTCATAAAGCGCATCACCCAATGGCAACTCTACCCGCTCAAGATAAGCTGCAATACGTTGATAATCAGTTTCAGGCAAGGCTGCCAATAAGCGGTTTTGAATCGGTGAATCTAAAAATGACATAGGACATCTCACTGTGGCTAAGAAAGCGCGACCAAAGTAAAACTCGCAAACCAACACGACCTACCTTAATGGTGCTTGATTGTAACCTTAAACAATCACCAAGCTACTCATCTGTTCGCTACCTAACAGAGTAAAAAGCTTAATTCTCTAAACTTACAAAACCACACAGATGAACCCTTCTATTTGTTTATTATGTGGCCTGAAACACAGACTGTGCCAGTTTCTAGCTATAGACTGACTTATCATTTTCTCAGTCAATCAGGGGTCGTAACATGAGTATGTCCATCGCCACTATCGGGTTTACGGTATTGTTTTTAATGTTACTTGGCGTACTGCCGGTTTGGTCACATAGCCGCCAATGGGGTTATGTACCCACACAAGTGGTGGGTTTCGCTTTGATGATTTTATTAGCTTTGGCTTTTTTGGGGGTTATTTAACTGAGGCCATTCCAATCGCTCCGAAAGCAGTTTAAAGGTTCCGGTAATCTGCGTAGGGTACGCACTGCGTACCCTACAGGTTCAGGTCGAAATGCCCAATTCGGCATTGGCCCGAACGGCGGAGTGGACGCATCAGAACTGCCAGGGAGCCTCGTGCTTGCGCCGGGCCTCGAAGGCGCGGATGGTCTCCGTATGCTGGAGGGTCAGAC
>JBJSYX010000379.1:0-3184 GCA_046090005.1 Methylomonas sp.
TAACAGAATTGACATTCTGTTTTTTTTGATTTTTCGGGTAGAATGGTGGGATTTTTCATAGGCAGTGTCCGTGAAGAAGCCGCGGCAATGGTGCCAAGGGATACAAGTTTTCATCTCCAAAAAATAGAGTACAACCATGACTGATCTATCGTTATACAGAAATATCGGCATTTTCGCGCACGTCGATGCCGGTAAAACCACCACCACCGAGCGGATTCTGAAGCTGACCGGAAAAATCCACAAAATCGGCGAAGTACATGATGGTGCAGCGACCACAGACTTCATGGAACAAGAACAAGAACGTGGTATCACCATTCAATCAGCGGCGACTTCATGCTTTTGGAACGGTCACCGTTTCAATATCATCGACACCCCGGGTCACGTTGACTTTACTATCGAAGTTTATCGTTCATTAAAAGTATTAGACGGCGGTATCGGTGTATTCTGTGGTTCAGGCGGTGTTGAGCCTCAATCAGAAACCAACTGGCGTTATGCTAACGAATCAGAAGTTGCTCGTGTTATCTACATTAACAAACTGGATCGTTTAGGCGCCAACTACTATCGCGTTGTTAAACAAGTTGAAGACGTATTGGGCGCTCGTCCTTTAGTCATGACTTTGCCAATCGGCGAAGAAGAAAACTTTGTTGGTGTTATCGATTTGTTAACTCGCAAAGCATGGATCTGGGATGATTCTGGGGATCCATTGAAATATGTCATCGAAGACGTTCCAGCAGATATGGCTGATTTGGTTGAAGAATGGCGTGAAAAATTAATCGAAACTGCAGTTGAGCAAGACGACGACGCAATGGAAAAATACTTAGAAGGTATTGAGCCAGATTTCGAAACCGTTCAACGTTGCATCCGTAAAGGTACAATCAATCTTGATTTCTTCCCAACTTTCTGCGGTTCATCTTTCAAAAACAAAGGTGTTCAGTTGGTATTAAATGGCGTTGTTGATTATTTGCCAAGCCCGACTGAAGTTAAGCCACAACCTGAAGTGGATTTGGAAGGTAACGCAACTGGCGAATTCGCGGTGGTTGATGTCAATAAACCATTACGTGCCTTGGCGTTCAAAATCATGGACGACCGTTTTGGTGCATTGACCTTTATCCGTATTTACTCAGGTAAATTGGAAAAAGGTACTACCGTTCTGAATACTTTCACAGGCAAAACCGAGCGTATCGGTCGTATCGTTGAAATGCACGCTAACTCTCGTGAAGAGTTGGATTCTGCACAAGCGGGCGACATCGTTGCGGTTATCGGCATGAAAAACGTGCAAACCGGTCACACCTTATGCGATCCAGATAAACCAGCGACTTTAGAGCCTATGGTTTTCCCTGATCCAGTTATCTCGATTGCGATTTCGCCTAAAGACAAAGGCAGCAACGAAAAAATGGGTATCGCGATTGGTAAAATGGTTGCAGAAGATCCATCTTTCCGTGTTGAAACTGACCAAGAAAGCGGCGAAACCATCATTAAAGGTATGGGCGAGTTGCACTTGGATATTAAAGTGGACATTTTGCGTCGTACTCACGGTGTTGAAGTTAACGTTGGTAAACCACAAGTTGCTTACCGCGAAACAATCACCCAACGTATCGAAGACAGCTACACCCACAAAAAACAATCAGGTGGTTCTGGTCAATACGCGAAAATCGATTACGTTATCGAGCCAGGTGAACCAGGCAGCGGTTTCGTCTTCGAATCACAAGTTACCGGCGGTAACGTACCAAGAGAATACTGGCCAGCGGTTGAAAAAGGCTTCAAAGCCAGTATCGACAAAGGTGTATTGGCAGGTTTCCCTTGCTTAGACTTCAAAGTTATTTTGATGGACGGTGGTTTCCACGCCGTTGACTCATCATCAATCGCTTTCGAAATTGCTGCTCGTGCTGCGTACCGCCAATCGGTGCCAAAAGCCGGCCCACAATTGCTTGAGCCAATCATGAAAGTTGACGTTTACACCCCAGATGCTCATGTAGGTGACGTTATCGGTGACTTAAACCGTCGTCGTGGCATGATCAAATCTCAAGATCCAGGTGTAACAGGGGTTCGCATTAAAGCTGACGTACCACTAAGCGACATGTTCGGCTACATCGGCGACTTGCGTACCATGACTTCTGGTCGTGGTCAGTTCTCTATGGAGTTCTCACACTATATCGCTTGCCCACGCAACGTAGCTGAAGAAGTTATTAAAGAAGTTAAAGAGCGTAACAAGGATAAATAAGCAGTTTTGATACTTGCCAGTTCGCTGGCAAGTAGATTGTTTATGCGAATCAAGCACCACTCGGAGCTTGACTCAACCCAAACGTGCCGTTGTGACGACGGCCACAGTTCATTTACCTAACTTTGGATTAACAATATGGCTTTTGTAGTCACCGAAAACTGTATCAAATGCAAATTTACTGACTGCGTTGACGTTTGCCCTGTCGATTGCTTTCATGAAGGCCCAAACTTTTTGGTAATCGATCCTGACGAATGTATCGATTGCACACTTTGCGAACCAGAATGCCCAGCTAACGCGATTCACGCAGAAGACGAGCTTCCAGAAGGCCAAGAGCACTTCGCAGAATTGAATGCTGAATTGGCAAAACAATGGCCAGCTATCACAGAAGTAAAAGATGCATTGCCAGATGCTGAAGAGTGGAATGGCAAAACTGATAAGTTCGCTTTATTGGAAAGATAAGTAACTTTTCAAAAAATTAAAAACCCGCAAGCCTTACTGGTTTAGCGGGTTTTTTTATATCTATCGGCAAATGCTCGGTTGACTTAAAACATCAAATCAATCCTTGCTCAATCACAGGCGTGACCCAATAATGCAAACCGGCACCAGCAAAATCGGTTTTTAACTGGTTCAAAACAGCAGCAATCTCGTCTTTTTCAACATACATTTGAAAGCTGATTTTGCCCTGCCTTCCACTGACTAGCTCAGCCAGCGATGAACCATGATGACTATGATGGTGAGCATTGACTGCAAAGCTGGAAAAACCTTGAGCGGTTTCAAAACTTAACAAGCAATCCACTACCGCCTCTTCCAAACTAGGCGGAACGTGGAGCGTAATTAAATAATCGGCATGAGTCATGCTTTAATCTCCCGCTGACCAAATCGTAAATACAGAATCGGCAGCATAATTAAGGTTAATAAAGTCGAAGATAACAAACCGCCAGTGACAACAATCGCCAATGGTCG
>JBJSYX010000380.1:0-3432 GCA_046090005.1 Methylomonas sp.
AAATTTTAAAACCTGAAACCGAAGAGTTTTTGAGTCATTTTAAATGGCCTGGGAATGTCAGACAGCTGGAAAATATTTGCCGCTGGTTAACGGTTATGGCCTCAGGCCGAGAAATTCATATCGAAGATTTACCACCCGAATTAAACCAACCTAGCCAAGATAGCCCTGCTAACGTTGAGTTTGGCAGCTGGGAACAGGCATTTGAAAGCTGGGTGCGCCAACAATTGCAAGCCGGCAAACCGGAAGTGGCTAAACAAGCAATTCCAACCGTGGAAAAAATACTGATTGAAACGGGGCTTCAACATACACATGGCAGAAAACAAGAAGCAGCGATTTTGCTTGGCTATGGCCGCAATACCTTAACCCGTAAATTGAAGGAGTTGGATATTGATGCGGATTAATTTTTTACATCAAGCTATGTCAAGGTGCATAAGCTAAACAGTGACGCCTTATTGATTGAAAACACCACGCTTTTGCACCGTATTTAAGCCTGAAAGCTGACATCAAACACACAAAATTAGTGATTTAGACAGTTTTTTATTAATCGCCTAAGCAGAGTTTTTACCGTTTAATGCCATCGGTGTATACTGCCCGCCGACTGTAAACCCGAAGCAATCGCTAAAAATTATCATCACTGATCAACGATTTTTAGCCCTTCGATAACATAATAATAAAAGGCAGAACTCTCATGGCGGATAAAACGGTTAGCAAGCATTTGATTAATCTTGAGAAACAATTTGCAAGCACCGACCCTGTTTTGCAAAAAGCAGTGAAAGTGTTTCAGGATCTTGATGAAGTCGAATTTGAAATGGGTTTAATCGATAACGATGAAACCATCGCTCGTAAAAGCTCTTGGTGGCCACTAATCAGCACTTTGGGCGGTTATTCTTCGGCTAAATCTGATTTTATAAACCGTTATTTGGGTATTCAGCTTCACAGCTCAAGACATAAATTTACCGTCTTGCAGTACACTCCACAGACCACATCTGCCACCCTACCCGGCAATGCTTTAGATGCCGATCATCGCTTACCGTTTTATCAAATTAGCCGCGATATTGAACAAGTTGCGGCGGGGGAAGGTAGCAAACTCAACACTTATTTAGAGTTGATTACGATTAATAATCTTAAGTTGAAAACCAAGTTATTGATTGACGCACCTGTCATTAGTCCAACCGCCGAAAATAAAGCGACCAGCTTATTAAGAAAACATGTGATTAACATTTCAGATTTGGTCTTAGTGTTTACCGACCTATTTGAAGCGGATCCTGCTTTAATCAATGAAACTGTCGCTAATATCGTTGCACAACAAGACAGTAATAAATTTATCTTTGTCATTGATCATTCTGAAATCAGCCTAGAACCGCAAAAAAGCCAAGAGATTGCCGCTGCTTGGCAAAGACGTTTGGCGGAGTTTGGCATTCATACTGGTCAATTTATTGTCTTATCACAAAACGGTGATTTGTCATTGATTGATCAACGCATCAGCAACCTGAACAATGACCGCACCTACCGTATCCTTGCCAGCTTGGAAAAAGGTATTCGTGATATTGATGACGTGGTCATTAGCGAAGTCGAGGCGTCAATTACCACATGGAAAGAACGTTGCAATGCTTCAACACTGATTATTCTGGGCTTTTTAATCATGCTGTTATTGTTTGCTGAAATTGCGATGGGGATTTTGGATTTATTACTAGATCCGATTATTGGCCCAGCGATTATTTTAACCATCATCGCAATTCTGACACCGATTCATATTATTGTCAGTCGAATTCACGCCAAATTCATTATTAATCAATTACATAAACGCCAAAAACAATTAAATATTCCTGAAGATCTAGCCGGTTTATTTGAAAAAAGCTTGAGCTTTTGGCGAGTTTTATTACCAACCACAGCACCGGTTGGTAAAAACAAGAAAAATCGTAAAAAACTAGCCGGATTACTGGAACAAAGCAAAGACTTAGTTCAGGCGCTGAATGACCAGTTTAGCTACAGCCAACAACAGGCTTTTTATGCATCACAAGGCGATGCGTTTGGTAATGATGAGATTTAATCATTGCTGTTAGGCAACTGTTATGAATAATTTCAAAGCCTATTTACCGCTGTGCTGGTTTCGTGGTTATGTGTTACTACTACCCACCTCACAGCGGTTTTTCAAACAAAATCTGTTTTTTTACTTTGCGGTGATTTTCTTCATCCAATTTAATATGTCGGATGATATTGAGGCCATATTCGAAGTTATCTTAGAAACTTTGCTCACGCTGGGTTTTGTCGGTGGGATTTTATTACTCAATAAATCCCACGATAGTTTTGCCCAAATCACCACTGCGATTTTGTTTTGCCAGAACGTCATTTCAACGTTTTTGCTACCGATAATGTTTTGGGCGACCACCAGCGAAGAAGCGTTTGGTTATCTGTTACTAAGCCTGTTTTTATTCTGGGCGGTGCTGTTAATTGCTCGCATCTTCAAACAAGTGCTGGATATTAATAACGCCGCAGCCTTGGTGGTGTCTTTTGCTTATTTCCTAATCGTTTACGGCGGCGCTTACGGCATCGACAGCTTAGTGATGGGTTGATGGTCTTGCTGCGTAGTAGTTAGACAAGACTTCGTAAATACCTTGAGCCCCCGCCAAAACACTGGCGCGTAAAGGCTGACACAAACCACTCCACTGTTTGACCTTGCCATCAAAATGAAACGCCCAACTGCCCTGCCAGCAATTGCCGTGTTTGGCAATTTTCGCCACCGCGACCGAAGTTACTTCATAACGCGCTGAAGCGGCTAATAATTTGCTAGAGTTCATCGCCAAGATCGTATCAACTGAAACGACTTGTTGCTCATCCAAATCCAACAACGGAAAAATCATCGGCACGCCCTTCACTTTCGCAGCCAAATTAAACGCGCTTTCAACATCGGGCATGGTGTCGGCGTTGTAAAACTGTTGCGCACCGTCTTCTTCCACTACTAGCCATACTAAGGTTTGTGGCCTAATTTCGTCCCACAACGCCAATTGATTTTTTTGCAGAATATTTAAAATTTGCTCTTCATCAAATTCAATATGCACTTTACGCGCAGTTTGCTCGCTATAGGCCTCTTGTTCATTCAGTGCGGCATATTGGAATTGTTTAACATATTGCCCAGCATTTAAGAGCATAGTTTGTACGACTGGCAGTTTAGCAATATCGTCAGTTACTACGACTCGGTTCAATACCGCAAACAAGCCCTGTTTCATCACTTGCAAGCGATCATCGGCTGATTGGCTATTAGCAACCAAATCCACTTCATACAAACCACTGACCTCGATGGCGGCTAATTGAAAACTCGATAATAAACCTAACAGTAAAATCCAGTAACGCACACATTTCTCCCTTTTTAAAAACATAAGCCCCCCCCTGTTTGTAGGTCTGCTATCAATGTGAACTATAGTACAATAACAG
>JBJSYX010000381.1:0-4246 GCA_046090005.1 Methylomonas sp.
GAAGAAGGCAACGACGACTTGCAAGGACAAAACGGCAATGATTACCTCGACGGCGGTATCGGTCAGGATCGGCTGTTTGGTGGTGTCGGTGATGATGTGCTTAATGGCGGTGAGGGGGATGATATTTTGTTGGGCTTTACCGCCAGCAATGATGCCAAGCAAAGCCTGAATGCTGGCGAAACCGACAGCGACCGCTTATACGGTGGTGCCGGTGCCGATTATCTCTACGGTGGTCTGGGCAACGATTATCTCGATGGTGGGATTGGTAATGACGTGTTATTAGGCGAAACGGGTAACGATACGTTGTTTGGTGGTGCCGGTGCTGACGAGCTACAAGGCGGCAATGGCCAAGATCAACTGATTGGCGGTAGCGATAACGACAAACTGTTTGGGCAAACCGGCAACGATACTTTATGGGGTGGCGATGGCGACGACATTATGCTGGGCTTTACCGCTAATAACGAAGCCAAACAAACGCTCAATGCGGGCGAAAGCGATGACGATGTGTTGTATGGTGAAAACGGCAACGACGGCTTGTACGGCGGATTAGGTAACGACTATCTCGATGGCGGTGTGGGCAATGATGTTTTGCTCGGTGAAGCCGGTAATGACACGCTGTTTGGCGGCGCCGGTGTTGACGAATTGCAAGGCGGCGATGGCCAAGATCAACTGATTGGCGGCAGCGATAACGACAAACTGTTTGGTCAAACTGGCAACGATACCTTATGGGGTGGTGATGGTGACGACGTTATGCTGGGTTTTACCGCCAGCAATGAAGCCAAACAAAGTTTGAATGCCGGTGAATCTGACGATGACACGCTGTATGGCGAAAGCGGCAACGACAATTTATATGGCGGTGTTGGTAACGATTATCTGGATGGTGGGGTTGGTAATGACATCTTGCTGGGTGACGTCGGCAACGATAGCCTGTTGGGCGGTGCAGGTACTGACGAATTGCAAGGCGGCGATGGCAACGACCAGTTAAACGGCGGCGCTGACGATGATCGCCTGTTTGGTCAAACCGGCAACGATCAATTGTGGGGCGGTGACGGCAATGATTTGTTATTGGGCTTTACCGCGTTCAACGAAGCCAAACAAACCCTTAATGCCGGTGAAAGCGATGACGACTATCTCGACGGTGGCAATGGTAACGACATCCTGATTGCGGGGCTAGGCAACGATACCCTGCAAGGTGGCGATGGTCGCGACGAACTGCAAGGCGGCAGTGGTCAGGATATGCTTTATGGTGGCAACGGCAATGACAACCTGTTTGGTCAAGCGGGTGATGACACAATCTATGGTGGTGAAGGCGATGATTATCTGCAAGGCTTCACCGCCAGTAACGAAGCCCAACAAACCCTCAATGCCGGAGAAAGCGATAACGATTACCTCAGCGGTGGCGCTGGCAGTGACACCTTGATTGGCGGCGTTGGTAACGACCAGCTGGATGGTGGCGCCGGTGCTGATGTCATGGTGGGCGGCGAAGGCGATGACACCTATCTGGTTAATAGCGTCAACGACAGTATCTACGAAAAAGCTGGGCAAGGTTATGACAAGGTGATTACCAACACCAGCTATTTACTCAATGCCAACATTGAAGAACTGCGTTTGTTAGAAGGTTTTGCGATTCACGGCACTGGTAATGCGTTGAATAACCTGATTATTGGTAATAGCAGTGACAATATTCTCGATGGTGTCAATGGGGCCGATACGCTGATTGGTGGTGCCGGTAATGACATTTACTATGTCGATAATGTCGGTGATGTCGTGGTTGAAAATGCCGGAGAAGGCACAGATACCGTGCAAAGCAGCATCAGTTACACTTTGGGTGCTAATGCCGAAAACCTGATTTTGCTGGATTTCGCCAAACCGGAAAAAGGCTTGGTTGATGGTAAGGCGGTGATGGTGTATGGCTATCCGAAACGTAACGAACTGGATTATATGCAGGGGGATGCGGTAGAAAATTATCAGGGTACTTGTGCGTTAACTTCGATTGCTAATCTGTTGACTCAAACTGGCCGCCCAACCACTGAATCGCAAGTGGTGAATTTAGCGATTAATAATAACTGGGCGGTGAATAATCCTGATTTACCGGCATGGCAGTTGGGTGGTTCAAATGTCAATGATCAACGTCATATTCTGAATAGTTACAACATTCGTAATGATGTGATTTTTGGTTATAACGAAACCGGTTTGGCTAATCTGATTCGCAGTGGCCGTGGCGTTATTCTAGCGGTGAATGCTGGGTATTTATGGGGCGATAATAACTACGTTGGAAATGGTCAGGTGAATCATGCGGTAACTTTAACCGGCGTGGTTTATAACGAAACCGATGGCAGTTTGGCTGGCTTTTATATTACCGACTCTGGACGTGGCAAAGTTAGTGACATGACTCGTTTTTTAAGCATTGATGTGTTTCGTCAGGCGGCGAATGTGGCCAGTGCTTATGCGATTTATACCATTGAACCCGTCAAGTTTTGGGATGAGGACATTAGTGGTATAGGTAATGCCAGTGATAATAATCTGATTGGTAATCGCGGTGACAACCTGCTCCAAGGTTTAGCGGGTAATGATTTATTGCAGGGCGATGGTGGTAATGACACCTTGGAAGGCGGTATAGGCAATGACAGTTTGAGTGGGGGTAGTGGCGATGATGTTTATCGTTTTGCGCTCGGTGATGGTCATGATCTGATTCAAAGCACGGAAGGTAATGACAGTTTGGTCTTTGCAGCCGGTATTAATGCGAGTGATGTTGTGGTGAGTCGTCAAAACGGTGACTTGTCTTTATTGTTGAATGCCCAGGATTCATTAAGTTTCAGTAATAGCAATGGCTTGGCGATTGATCGGGTCTTGTTTGCTGATGGCACAGTTTGGTATGCCAAAGCCGATGGTAGCGGTTTTAACGCCAGTTTAACGGGTAATTTGAGTATTGTCGGTGAGTTACGACAAGGTCAAACACTAACCTTACAGAATACTTTGCAAGATGCCGATGGTTTGGGGGCTTTCAATTATCAGTGGCAGGCCAGTAGTAATGGTAGCGACTGGCAAACAATTGTCGGTGCTGTCAACAGTAGCTTGGTGTTAGGGCAAGCGCAAGTCGGACAGCGGTTAAGGGTGCAGCTCAGTTATACCGATGGCCGTGGTAATACCGAATCGATCACGACTTTAGCCAGTGCGTCGGTTGTTAATGTCAACGATGCGCCAACGGGTGGCGTTAATATCGCTGGTATCGCTAAACAAGGGCAAGTATTGACGGTAACCGATAGCTTGGCTGATGCAGATGGTTTAGGCGCAATCAGCTATCAGTGGCAAACTTCGATTGATGGTAATACTTGGCTAAGCATTGCAGGAGCCAATACAAGTAATTTCACCTTGACGCAAGCACAAGTGGGTTTAAAAGTGCGCGCAGTAGCTAGTTATACCGATGGTTTTGGTGCTCAAGAAGTCGTGGTCAGTAATGGCAGTGCAGCAGTGATCAGCAATATCATGTTTGGTTCATCAGGTAATGATCAAATGATAGGCACAACGAATGCCGATACAATGCAAGGCGGCTTGGGTAATGACACCTATTTGTTTGATAACGTTGGTGATATAGCGATTGAAAATGCTAATGAAGGTATTGATACCATTCAGTCACAGATAAGCGTTACTTTGGTGGCTAATATTGAGAATCTCAGTTTATTGGGCACTGCTTCGATTAATGGTGTCGGCAATGAACTGAATAACGTGTTGATCGGTAATAGCGGTAATAATCAGTTAGAAGGTGGTGTCGGTGTTGATACATTGGATGGTGGTGTAGGAGCAGACACCTTAATCGGTGGTTCAGGTAATGATACCTATATCGTTGACAGTGTTGGCGATGTGGTCACTGAAACCTCAACCTTGGCGACAGAAATTGACACGGTTCAAGCCAGTGTCAGTTATAGCTTGGGGGCTAATGTTGAGAACCTGACCTTAATCGGCACAGCGGCGATCAATGCGACGGGGAATAATCTGAACAACGTCCTGACCGGCAACGCTGCCGCCAACGTCTTGAACGGCGGAGCGGGCAACGATACCTTGATTGGTGGTTTAGGTAACGATACTTACATTATTGATAGTGCGGCAGAATCTGTTTTCGAAACATCAACAATAGCAACCGAAATGGTAACTCCATCTGAGTCGCTGGAATGATGCCCCGAGGGGGATTCAAACAGACCAGAGCTAAATTGCACATGACACGTCAAAAAACCTTGGACTTGCGTGG
>JBJSYX010000382.1:0-11502 GCA_046090005.1 Methylomonas sp.
GCTACCTCAGATAATGGTGCAGACGCGATTTCCACCTATTTGGCTGATAACGGCAAAGGTTATAAATTGGATGTTGCGGATGCGGCGTCGATTGAAGAATTTATCAAAACCGTTAGCGATGCTTATGGCACCCCAGCGGTCTTAGTCAACAATGCCGGTATCACCCGTGATAACTTGTTGATGCGTATGAAAGATGACGAGTGGGATGACATCATCAACACCAATCTGACGTCTATCTTCCGTATGTGTAAAGCGGTATTGCGCGGCATGATGAAAGCCCGTTACGGTCGTATCATCAATATTTCATCCGTAGTCGGTTCAACCGGCAATGCTGGTCAAGCCAACTACGCCGCAGCTAAAGCTGGGATGGTGGGCTTTTCTAAATCAATGGCCAAAGAAGTGGGATCGCGTGGGATTACCGTTAACACCGTTGCCCCAGGTTTTATTGATACCGATATGACCAAAGAACTTAGCGTCGATATTAAAAACGCTTTGTTAGGCTCAATTGCAGTGGGTCGTTTAGGCCAAGCGGAAGAAATCGCTCATGCGGTATCGTTCTTGGCAGCAGAACAAGCGGCGTACATTACCGGCGAAACTTTGCATGTTAATGGCGGGATGTATATGCCATAACCGGCATTTGCTGTTGGCAATAAAAAAACCGGCTTAGGCCGTTTTTTTTATTGCCTAATATCAGGCTAGGCTAAAGCTAACGCGGGTTTCGGTGTAAAAATCCTTTTAAAAATCGGCATAAAACTCGCGGTAATTGGAATCGAATAAAAACAATACATCGCTGCCGCTTCACCGGTACTCACCCCAAACAACCATTGCGGTACGAACAAGGTGAAAATCGCCATCACAAAGTGGTATGAAGCAATTCGCCAGTTGTTTTTCCAGACAAAGCCACTAAGCGCCAAGCCAAACAGTGAGCCGTGGGTTACAAACAAACCAAAGGCGCTAGGGATTGCGTAGCCGATGTGGTAAATCCCCATGAACAAGCAAGCTACTTTATCGCCGATAAAGTTGGCATCAACGCCGAATAATTGCCATTCCTTCGGCAGAAAAGTGCAAATAATAAACAAGCCGCTCAAAACTCCGCCGACCCAAGTGGCTTTTTTTAGCGCATTTGCATCAGTCGAGTAAGTGGCGAGGGCGGGCATGATGGCAAACGCCTGTAAACTGATATGGTAAGTCGAGAGTTCGCTGAGCAATAAATTGGTCCCGTAGCCGCATTGGTCAGCAACTGGATAAGCAAAATATTGAATCAACTCCATCAAGGAAAAATGGAAGATGGCATAAGCTCTGGCGACCCGTACCCAAAATGGTTCGCTTTTATCAAGATAAGTGATGCTAGATGCGATAAGGCCGGCAACCCCGAAACCCAAAGACATATTGGCACTAAAACACATAATTAATCCGTAATTGTTTGTTTAATGAAGAAAAAACACCCTAAAACTGGGTGCGGTGGAAAAGATACACGGCTATTGTGGAAATTGCAGGTTTTTTTATAGCCAAGCTGTCAACCAAAGCCTTAAACGTAAACCTAATTCGCTGGTATAGCCGGTGGTGGTGAAGACGATGTTACCGTTGCTGTTGGTGAAAAATACCGCTGGCACGGCGCTTACTCCGTAAGTATTAGCTATCAAGCCTTGTTGGTCGTTGACCACTTGCCAGCTTAATTGTTTGCTCTGTAAATACTCTGCAACTTCCGCATTATCGCCCGAACGCAGCGCTACAGTTAGTAGCGGATAATCTGGGTTAATCGCCGAAATCGCGCTTTGCATCAAGCGACAGACACCACACCATTCTGCCCAGAAATAAATCACCGCAGGCCCTTGGCTAATTAAAGCTAAGGCTGGTTGATTTTGTAGTGTGCTTTGAGCAATTGCTGGTGGAGTGCCGGTAACTAAATTACTGCTACGCAAAAATTGACCAGCAAAAATCACCACCGTGAACAGTAAATACAATCCGTATTTTTTTAACATTAAAGTCCTTGCATAACCCGTGCGCCGTGTTGTTTAAGCCAATGGCGCTGTTGTTGATAATTCGGCAAATGTTCGGCGACTAATTGCCAAAATGCAGCTGAATGATTTTTGTGTTTGATGTGGCATAGCTCATGAACCACCACATATTCCAAAGCAGCAGCTGGCGCTAACATCAGTAACCAATTCAGATTGATGTCGTTATTCGGCCCACAACTTCCCCAGCGGCTTTTTTGGGTTTTGATTCGCAAACTGCGCGGATGCAAGCCAAAACGTGGTGCGTGTTTTTCAATCAATAACTGTGCTTGTTGTTGGGCTTGGCGTTTCATCCAGTGACTTAAAGCATGACGGATGTTGTCGGAATGTTGCTCAGGCGCAAGACTAATCGGTAATTTGACTAGCAATTGGTCGTCACTGGCGAGGTGATGGACTTTTAAAGTTTTGGCGGAATGAACGCTCACGTTTAATAACAGCTGGCTATCTTGAAACGGTACTAAAACCCCATCGCGGTATTCGCTGGGCGCAAGGCTATTAGCGCTGGCTTTGTCAGTTACCCGTTGCACAGCCTGACGCAGCCAATCCTGATGTTGAGCGACAAAAGCTTTAATCTGTTTTTCCGAAACATGCGGTGGCGCAACCACTTCAATTTTGTCCGGCTTAACCACTAAACGGGTATTTTTTGCCCGTGCGCTACGGCGGATTTGATAATCAAAACTCATCAATTAAACAGGTGGTTGATTAATCATGTGAGTTGCTAATTGCTGTAATGATTCCCGCAAATTAGCCCGTAAAGCTTGTGGCATCGGCACTTCGGCCAAGGCTTTATTCATACACAACATCCATTGATCGCGTTCGATTTCACCAATTTTGAACGGAAAATGTCGCCGTCTAAGCATAGGATGACCAAATTCTTCGATAAACAAATTCGGTCCGCCTAACCAGCCGGATAAATATTTGAATAATTTGTCTTTGGCGGTTGTTAAGCTTTCGCCATGTACGGCACGAACTGCTTCCGCCTCTGGCAAAATGTCCATGTAAAAATAAAAACGATCAACTAGGCTACGAACTGCGGTTTCGCCGCCCATTAATTGATAGGGAGTAGTCTCTGTCATCAGCTTTAAAGGTAAATTTGTATGATTGTTGGGTATACTAGGCGCCATCTATCATGCCTAACGGGAATTTAATCTGGCTTGATTAGTCTTATTGGCTCTATTTTTTTGTGAGGACACATTATATGCGCTTAAATACTGCAACTGTTCGTTCCGATGCCAGCGTTTTGGCAACTAATAAGGTTTTGAAAAACACCTATCTATTGTTAGCGATGACTTTATTGTTCAGTGCTGGCACTGCTGCCGCCGCGATGGCGTTTGATTTGCCGCATCCAGGTTTGGTGGTGACTTTAGTCGGTTACTTTGGTTTATTGTTTTTAACTAATCGCTACAGCAATAGCGCCTTAGGGATTGTGTTCGTGTTTGCCTTGACTGGTTTTATGGGTATGACTTTAGGCCCAATTTTAAACATGTACGTTAAAGCTTTCAGCAATGGCACTGAGTTGATCATGATGGCGCTGGGCGGTACTGGCGTGATGTTCTTAGGTCTATCAGCTTACGCTTTAACCACTCGCAAAGATTTCAGCTTTATCACAGGCTTTTTGATGGTCGGCGTTTGGGTGGCCTTCTTTGCTGGTATCGCTGCATTGTTGTTTTCAATCCCGATGTTGTCATTGGCGGTTTCAGCAATGTTTATTGTTTTAATGTCGGGGATGATTTTGTTGCAAACCAGTGAAATCATTAACGGTGGCGAAACCAACTACATCTTGGCAACCGTGTCTTTATACGTTTCCTTGTTTAATCTGTTCACTAGCTTATTACAAATCTTGGGCGTTTACGGTAGCGATGACTAATCATTGCTGAGATTGCTCTTGTTTTAGCGGTGATAGTGGCTTCACTATCACCGTTTTGATCTTGCATCACCTCCATCCTTCATCAGCGATCATCTCGCATTATTTTGAAAAAATAACATCACATGAACGACTTTATTCCTGGACAGCGCTGGATTAGCAATACCGAATCGGAACTCGGTTTGGGCATGATTTTGGAAGTAGCATTTAATCGCGTGACGGTTTTGTTTTTAGCGACGAGCGAAAGGCGGGTGTACGCCAAAGACAATGCGCCTTTAACTCGGGTGCGTTTTAATGAAGGTGACGAAATCGAGTCGGTCGATTACCTCAAAATCACCGTCCACCAAATTCAGGAAAACAGTGGTTTGTTGACCTATATCGGCGTGGATGAAGACGATAACTTGCATCAAATTGACGAGATGGAACTCAACCATCACATCCAGTTCAACAAGCCTCAAGATCGTTTATTCACTGGCCAATTTGACCCCACTGCTTGGTATCGTTTGCGTTACCAAACTTGGCAGCGTCAACAACAACACCAACAATCGGCTGTTAAAGGCTTGCAAGGTGCTAGAGCTTCGTTAATTCCCCATCAGTTATACATTGCCGAGCAAGCTGCTAATCGTGCCGCGCCGCGCGTGATGCTGGCTGATGAAGTAGGTTTAGGTAAAACCATCGAAGCGGGTTTAATCATTCAACACCGTTTGATTAATGGTTTAAGCAAACGGGTATTGATTTTGGTGCCGGATAGTCTATTGCACCAATGGCTAGTGGAAATGCGCCGCCGCTTTAATTTACGGTTCAGTATTTTTGATGAAAGCCGTTGTTTGGTTAGCGACGGAGAAAACCCGTTTCAAACCGAACAATTGGTGTTATGTAGCCAAGGCTTTTTTTCTAATTCACCACACCGCCAACAACAAGCCTTGGATGCGGGTTGGGATTTAGTGGTGGTCGATGAAGCGCATCATTTGGAATGGAGCGAAGCAGCACCGAGTGCTGATTATTTGTTCGTTGAGCAATTGGCTTTGTCCACTCAAGGCTTAGTGTTGTTGACCGCAACCCCTGAACAATTGGGTAAAGAAAGCCATTTTGCCCGTTTGCGCTTGCTGGATCCTGATCGTTTTTATCAATTTCAACAGTTTCTACAAGAAGAGAGCCAGTTCGAGCCAGTCGCGCAATTGGCGCACAGTTTGTTAAGTGAACAGGCTTTAGATGAGGCTGAATTAGAGCGATTAAAAGCGCTGTTAAAACAAGACAATGTTGATAGCCTGCTGCAACAAGTTAACGATTTTGACAGTAACGCCCGCGAAGAATTAATCAAATTATTGCTCGATCACCACGGCACAGGCCGGATTTTATTTAGAAACTCCCGTCACACCGTTCAAGGTTTCCCCGATCGTGAACGCTATGGCTATCCATTAGACGGTGATGAAACTGCTGATTTAGCCAACAGCCCGTATTTGCATTGGCTGGTGACAAAGCTTAAAGCCTTGGGCGATGAAAAAGCCTTGTTAATCTGCAAACGTGCTGAAACCGTGATTCAGCTGGAGCAAATTTTAAGACAGCATGTGGGTCACACCGCTGCCATGTTCCACGAAGGCATGAGTATTGTCGAACGCGATCGCGCTGCGGCATTTTTTGCCGATGACGAGAGCAGGGCGCAGGTGTTGATTTGTTCGGAAATCGGTAGTGAAGGTCGCAATTTTCAATTTGTCCGGCATTTGATTTTGTTCGACTTGCCGGATAACCCAGATTTACTGCAACAACGGATTGGACGTTTAGACCGTATCGGCCAAAAGCATGTGATTCAGTTGCACATTCCTTATCTGCTGAATAGCCGTCAGCAGGTTTTATATCGCTGGTATGACGAAGGTTTAGATGCTTTCCGCCATAACTGTTCAGGTGCTTCACAAGTGGCGAAGTTGCTGGGTGATAGCTTGCCGAAAGCTCTGGATAGCCAAAGCGTCGCAGAAATTGAAGCTTTAATAGCCAATACCCAAGCCTTAAATCAACAAGTAGCCGACGAATTAAACAAAGGCCGCGATTTGTTGCTGGAACTGAATTCTTGCCGCGATGAGGTAGCAATTAGCCTAGTTGATGAGATTCGTCGTCAAGAAAATGACGGCAGTTTGTGGCCGTATATGGAAGCGATTTTTGATTGCTACGGTGTCGATGTTGAAGATCATTCGCGGGATTGTCATATCCTTTGGCCGAGTGAAAATCTGCGAATTGCTCATTTTCCAATGTTAGAAGACGATGGTTTAACCGTGACTTTTAATCGTGAAATTGCGCTGGCGCGGGAAGACATGCAGTTCATCACCGCTGAGCATCCCATGGTGTTGTCAGCGATGGATTTAGTGCTGTCTAGCGAAACCGGCAATGCAGCGGTGAGCGTGGTCAAACATCCACAATTGAAACCTGGTCAATTCATGATGGAACTGTTATTTGTGGTTGAATGCAGCGCCCCTGCCGAACTGCAAATTGGCCGCTTCCTGCCACATACGCCCGTGCGGATTTTGATTGATCAAAACAAAAAAGATTTAAGCGCGGCGGTGAGCTACGAGAGTTTGGTGGAAACCGAAAACAGTTTCGATAAGAACCAAATCAGCCAATTTTTAAACAGCCAGCGTCAGCATATTCAAGACATGATTAAAGTCGCTGAACAATCGGCCAGTCTGCAAATGCAAAAACTGATTGCTGAAAGCAGCAAACTGATGATTACCGCTTTGACCAGCGAAATTAAACGCTTGGTGCGTTTGAAGAAAGTGAATCCAAGTATCAAAGATCAAGAAATTGAACAGCTGAAAGAAATGACCATGCTGGCTCACGAAAGTATCCAAGATGCCCAATATCGGTTGGATGCGGTGCGGTTTGTGATTACCAGTTAAGTTTTATTGGATTGAATCGGTAGGATGTGTGAGCGATAGTGAAGCGGATCGTGAACCATGAGCTTCAGATTGTTCAGTTCAGCACATCCTACCAACTTCATCTAATTCATTTCCAACCCTTTTTTCATCTTTCCCCATCTCATTTACCCCTGCCCAAACGGGCAAACAACCAAAGGTTTATTCATGCTATTTTCAGAATTAGGCTTGTCCGAGCAGCTGCTTCAAGCGATTGCCGAACAAGGCTATCAAACCCCAACGCCAATTCAGGCGCAGGCGATTCCGGTGATTCTTCAAGGCCGTGATGTTTTGGCTGGCGCTCAAACCGGCACTGGCAAAACTGCGGGTTTTACCTTGCCGTTATTGCAAATCTTGCAAGGTCAGCCAGTATTGAAAAAGCCGCGTCCAGTGCGAGTGTTGATTTTGACCCCCACCCGCGAATTGGCTTTGCAAGTTTACGAAAGCGTTAAAACTTATGGCAAAAACCTGCCGTTTTTTGCCGAAGCGATTTTTGGTGGTGTCAGCATCAATCCGCAAATCCAAAAACTGCAACGCGGTACTGACATTGTGGTGGCGACACCAGGGCGATTGTTGGATTTGATTCAACAAAAACATCTGGATTTATCGCGGATTGAACATTTTGTGTTAGACGAAGCTGACCGCATGTTGGACATGGGCTTTATTCGTGACATTCGCAAAATCATTGCCTTATTGCCGAGAAAACGCCAAAACCTGTTGTTTTCCGCAACTTATGCGCCAGAAATTAGCGAATTAGCGGGGCAGATTCTTAATGATCCCGTAGAAATTTCAGTCGCAAAACGCAACGCCGCTGCCGATACCGTTAGCCAATTGGTTTACCCGCTGAAACGTGAATACAAGCGTGAATTGCTGTCCTATTTAATCGGCAATGGCAATTGGCAACAAGTCTTGGTTTTTGTTCGCACCAAACACGGTGCTGATCGACTCACTAAACAATTAATGAAAGACGGCATCCGCTGCGCTGCGATTCACGGCGATAAAAGCCAAGGTGCGCGGGTCAAAGCCTTAGATGATTTTAAACAAGGTAATATCACCGCTTTGATTGCCACCGACATTGCCGCGCGCGGTATCGACATCGATCAACTGCCGCATGTGGTGAATTTTGATTTACCGCAAGTCGCCGAAGATTATGTGCATCGAATTGGCCGGACTGGGCGTGCAGGTGCGGATGGTCAAGCGATTTCGTTGGTTGATCCAGAAGAAGCTTATTTATTAGCAGCGATAGAAAAATTGTTAAAACGCGAGATTCCCAGAGTGGCCGATACGGGCTATGAAAAAGTGTCGTTAGAAGTGACCAACAGCAAACCCAAGCCAAAAGCTCAGCCTGCACCAGCTAGAAAACCCAATCAAGCGAAACCAAGAGCAGGGCAACGGCCTTATGGTGCTAAAAAGCCGCAGGCTGATGGCGATGGTAAGCGGCAAGGGGCGGGGCGTAGGTCAAGGCCGGGAAGATAAAAATGACATTTGATGCTGTTCAATGTTCGTCAAATGGCGATGCTTAACAGCTGTATTTAACAGGATGTCTTTATTATGCGGCCTTTAACATAAAATCGACATGAATAGCATCAAATGCAAATATCACTTTGCCTGTCTCGGTTTTATCCAACAATCCGCATTGTAAGAGTGCCGAGATGTCGCTATGCACAGCCTTCACATCTCGTTTTAAGCGTCTTGCGACTTCGCGGATTGTTAATTCTCCAGCTCCTGTCATTTCTTTCAATATTTGCCAGCGTTTTAAGGTCAGTGTTTTCCAAAGTAACTCTTCGGATTCAAAGCTAATACGGGGGCTTTGTGGTTTTTCGGTTTCCCAAGCTGCCATAAAGCGCTCGTTGATGGATTGACGATTACTAATGCCAATAGTGATTTCATTCATGGTTTTGTCTCCAGTAATCTACGTCTAGCCAGAAGTCGGTCAATAATTGTGCTGGCGTTGTAAATGAGTAAGCAGTTTCGATGCTGCCTATATGTTTGTGATCGCCTTTGCCAACCTCATTGTCATAGCGCAGGACGCATTGACCGTTAACGACATAGGCTAATCGATATTTAAAACGATGAATACTACCTTCCAATGCAACAGGTACTCGCCACACGACAAGTTCTGCAAAACTGCATTTGCTTTGTACTAGACGCTCTTTAAACAATAACTCTGCTTTCATGGACTAGAAAATAACAATGCGTTGTAATGTTGTCAATAAGTCCAACAATGAACTACTTAAAATGCACCGCCAACCAAACCGTTTCAATCGCATCAGTCGTCCACTCAACCCGATGCAAACAATGGGCTTTAATCAGCAAATAATCGCCACTTTTTAGCCTGACCGATTCAGCATCAGCAAAGCCCACTCGCGCCTCGCCTTGTAACAGCAACACCCATTCATCATCGGCTTGGTCATACCAAAAATCATCAGGGCTGCGCTGACCTTTGGACACGATGCGCTCAATCCGTAAATTGCTGGCGCTAAATACAGTTTGAATCAATTCTTCCGGTAAATTAGCCGGAATGTCGGCAAACAGATTGCCCATTAGCCTTGTACCAAAATCCAAGGTCTAACCACCACAGCCCAGACTTCGCTGTCATTTTGATACCAATCACTGGCTTGTTGGTCGGCAACCGGTGCCACCAAACCGGCTTTAAGCCATTGTTCCACTTGGGGTTTGTTATCAGCAGAAAATTGAAAAGCTACCTCAACCAAATCCAACTCAGCCGCGACCGAAATCGCTAAGCCAGCAGCAAAAAAGCGTTGCAATTCTTTCCAAGCAATTGGCGAAGTTTCCAGATTGACCTTGGCTTTTTCCAAAGCGATTAATTCATCAGACATTTACATTTTCCGGTTTTGAAGGGATGTTGTAGTATTCACGGCTATTTTATCGCAACCCTACTATTGAGGCATTGGGAGCTGTTCATGTCATTACTTTCATCATTTACCAAACGATCCACCTTAGACGCCGCCGTTAAGCAAGTGGCCAAGGCTCGCAAAAGCGAAGCGGCACTGGCCGAGCAGCTTTACAAAGGCGCCTATCAAGGCTTTGCCAGCGTGATTGCTGATAATTTGATTCTGTCAGAGGCACTCTACAACTGGGGTTTTGCTTTATTGCACCAAGCGGAAATTCAGCCTAAAGATCAAGCTGTCGAAACTTTGGAAGATGCGATTTCCAAATTTTCATTTTGCTTGTTGACTGCGCCAAACTATTTAGGGGCAGCGATTGATGGCGGCGTGGCGTTTATGGAATTAGCGCGTTTAAGCGCCGAAGAGCCGTCAAAACAATATTTATACTCAATGGCGAAACAGTTTTTTGAAAAAGCCGGCACCATCCAAAAAGGCAGCGCTGCGTATAACTTGGCTTGTTTATATGCGCTAAGTAACGACCATGACGCTTGTTTAGCAGCGTTAAAACAAGCCAAAGAATTTGGCAGCTTGCCCGATGATGCGGTGATTTTGGCGGATGTGGATATGGCATCAGTGATTGAGCAAACATGGTTTAAAGAGTTTCTCATCGAAGCACGCAAAAAACCAGAGCCAGAAGCGAAAACCACTAAAGAGCAGCAAGAAGCGATTAGCTATGAGCCGAAGTTGAATTTAAGAAAAACCGAAGATTTTGATTATTACGCGAAAGATGAATCAAAATAATGGGGTAGTCGAGTAGGTTGGGTTGCATGCTGTTCGCAACCCAACAAACCTTTATTTCCGTACAATCTCTCTGTCTAAGGCTAAAGAACTGTGGTTTAGCTATACCCGACACCTTGGCCTTCGAATGTTGGGTTCGCTCTATCGCGTGCGAACCCAACCTACAGGACTTTGGTATGGAGTGCGTCCTCTGGCCGTACTGGATTCAACGCTGCATCTCGAATGTTCGCGCCATATTTGATAACGACGTGAATGTCCTCGGCGTTCTCTGGAGCACGAACGTCCATTTCGGGACTTTTGTTTTTTCGCACGTTTTATACGCTACGCTTCGAAAACCCGCCCGGCCGCGTGCCTATCGGGGGCTACTCGTTCATCGCTCGCTCTTCGCATAGCTTCGTCGACTCGCAGCGATAGATAATTTATTAATGCCTGCAATCTATTTTGGAGTTAGCCTAACATGGTTGCGCTTGTGATTTTAATTATTGTGGTTGTTATTGTTGGTGCCTTATTTGGAGGAGAAAGTTTTGGTGGAACAATAAGGACTGGTTGTGGAACTCTATTGTTTCTATTGTTATTAAGCATTTTTATTGTTTTTTTTGTGCTTACATATTCTGGTAACTCCAAAAATTTAGAATTTAATAAACCCCAGGCTCTAGAAAATATGCCTGTACAGCCTGTAGGGGATTATCTATTGTTTAACACCCAAGCATCTTATGATTATATAGATCAATATTCGGCAATAGATAAGATGATAGCGGCTGTAATAAATGGCGATGAATCAAAGTTCATGGAAGAAAAATCAAAAATTGAATCGTCCGGTAAATCAATAAGAGGGGATAGAAAGGCAGCTAGAATACTAAATGATAAAGCGTTAGTTGATCTTAAATCTGGAAATTACGATTCAGCAGTTTCATGGTTATATCAAGCGTTCCAAACAGATCAAGGTGATACGGAAATAGCCTCTAACTTAGGTTATGCCTTAATAAAATCGGGTAGAATACGCGAGTCGGAAAAGCCATTTCGCGATTCAATAATTCTAAATCCAAATAGGGAAACCGCTTGGGCTAATCTAA
>JBJSYX010000383.1:0-7356 GCA_046090005.1 Methylomonas sp.
AATCGCAAACCCCTGCCCCAATTCACAGCCCATTTTTAACAACAATTCACCTTGCTGAGTCGTCTCAACCCCTTCAGCAATCACCTGACGCCCCACGGTCGAAACCAGATTAATCACACTTTCAACAATCGCCAAATCTTCGCTGTTTTTATCCATATCATTGACAAAGCTACGATCAATCTTAATCCTCTTAACTGATAATTGTCTTAGATAGGTTAACGACGAATAGCCGGTACCAAAATCATCTAAAGCAAACTCAACCCCTAGTTTTTCACATTCAGCAATAATTTTATTAGCGTATTGCCTATCGTAAATTACCGTCGTTTCTAAAATTTCTAACTCCAAACTACCCGCTTGAAAATCAGGAAACTCAGCTAACAGGTTTTTTAAGTTATCTAAAAAGTTATGCTGATTTAATTGCCTTGCATCGAGATTAACACTGACTGAAATATTCTCACCCAATTGCTGCCATTGATTTAATTGCTCTAATGCCGAACGTAATACCCATTGACCTATTTCAATCCTAAGCGGGTGATTTTCGATAATCGGCAAAAACTCATCAGGATTTAACAGGCCTCGCTCTGGGTGTTGCCAACGAAGCAAAGCCTCTACCCCAACTAACTCACCACTGCGCATATTGACCTTGGGTTGGTAATACAACACAAACTCACCGTTATCGAGCGCATGACGAATCCGTTCCATGGTTTCATATCGGGTACTAATTAGCGCATCCGTGATATTGTCATAGCAGTGGTAACGATTTTTCCCCGCCTTTTTTGCCACATACATCGCCTGATCAGCCTGACGAATTAAAGCATCACCGGTCAAATTTTGGGGCTGACCATTGATGCCATAAAAACTAATACCAACACTGGCCGAGACTTTTAACTGCAAGCCTTTTAAATCAATCGGCGTTGCACAGGCTTTTAATAAATTCAAAACAGGGGTTTCGACAAAGGTCTGGCTATGATGTTCTGGTAAAAGCACCAAAAACTCATCACCGCCCAAGCGCACCAAGGTATCAGTTTCGCGCAATTCCTGTTTCATTTGCAGGCTAATCGCTATCAAAAACGCATCACCCACTTCATGACCATAACTGTCGTTAATGTCTTTAAAACCATCCAAATCAAGAAAAGCCACCGAAACATGACCACCATGACGATTAACCCGTGAAATAGCCTGTTCCAATCTATCCATCATCAATAACCGATTCGGTAAGCCGGTTAAATTGTCGTAATAAACCAGATGTTCCAATTGCTGGCGTCTTTCAACCGCATCACTTATATCACTGGCCACCACCAGATAACGCAGCGGTAAACCGTTGTCGCCACGAATGGTCATAAAAGTCGAGAGCGTCGAATAGAATTCACCGGATTTTTTGCGATTGGTGATTTCACCAGTCCAATAATCTTTATCTTCCAGAGACTGCGAGATATTGGCGTAATAGTTTTGACCATGCAGCCCAGACTTCAAAAGGCGTGAATGATGTCCAACCAGCTCTTGACGTAAATAACCGCTAATGTCAATTAAACGCTGATTAGCGTCCAAAATAAAACCCTCTAAATCAGTACTGTAAATAATCTCATGTGAAACATTGAAAAAGTCATTGGCTGCTTTGGAATTTCTAACTTCAGTCACATCCATGCAACAGCCAATATAACCTTCAAATTCGCCATTAGCATTAAATCTAGGCCGACCACTGTCATCAATCCAACGGTATTCACCATCAAAACGACGTAAGCGATATTCCATCCGAAAGGGTAAACGTTTAGCGAAGTGGCTACTGTAAGTGTCCCAACAATAATCAAAATCGTCTGGATGCACATTTTCTACCCAACCATCACCAATTTCTTCTACTATGGTGCGACCAGTAAAATCTAACCAAGTTTTATTAACCCAAACAGCGTTCTTATCCAATCCAGCCAACCAAATTAAAGCGGGTGTCGTATCCGCTAAGTCGCGAAAACGCCGTTCCGAATTAATTAGCTCGGCTTCCAGATTCTTATGTTCGGTAATATCGGTCAAAACGCCGACGAATTGAATCAACTGCCCCTGCGTGTCAAAAATCGGACTAATCGTCAATTTATTCCAAAACAAGCTGCCGTCTTTACGGTAATTAATCAATTCACCGTGGAAAGGTTGCTGTTTTGCCAAGGCCTCGCAAATACGTAGAACTTGAGCAGGATCAGTCTGTTCACCTTGTAAAAACTGACAAGACTCGCCCAACATTTCACGACTGCTATAACCCGTCAGTTGCTCAAAGGCTTGATTAACAAAGGTCAATCGGCGATTTATATCTGCCAACACCACCCCATTAGCCATACTCTCAAGAATTCGAGCGTGTTGATGCTGGCTAGTTTTTAATCGACTGTTATAAGACAAAAAATCCGGGGCAATCTTCCACATCATCACTGCGGTGATGACAGACAGCACCGCAGTAATCGCTTTCAACACAGCATCCAACCAATAGGCTGGCCACCAAATTGTTAACAACGACATTAGGTGAGTAATGCCACATGCAATGATAAAAACCGAAGTCAGATAAGCCAGCTTGCGGTATTCAAAGTTTAGCCGCTTATGTAAGAAACCAATCAGCATCAGTGGTATTGAAAAATACGCCAGCGTTATCAAAAAATCCGAAACGATATGCAGCCTCAGTAGCAATGGACTCCAAGATAGACAATAACCATGAGGTATAAAACCTTGAAGAGTTAGGAGATTATTTATTATGTCCATAAGTGCATAGCTAATAAGGTGAATTTTTTGTTATTAAACCAAAAACCAATATAACCATTTTTTATCAAATACTTACAACAATCAATAACAAAATTAATTAAATTTTACATACTATTGTCATTATCATCGGTTTGGGTCAGAATGCGATTAAAAATTTTAAATGTCCGGCTAAGCACGATGGCAAGCGCTGGTTTATTTGCCGATGCTAATCAAGACACCTGAGCTTTAAAGGCGCTTTATGTCTCAATTTTTTCGGTTGTTTATCATCCTCTGCGGGTTTCTGATACAGATTAACGACATTAAGGCAGAAAAAATTTACAGCTTTGCGGTTGTTCCCCAACAATCGGCCTCACAACTAGCTGAAACTTGGTCACCGGTTCTTGGATGGTTATCACAACACGCAGGCGTTCAACTACGCTTTGTTACCACGCCAGACATTCCTAGTTTCGAAAAAGCATTATCAGCAGCCGAGTATGATTTTGCTTACATGAACCCCTACCATTTCACGGTCTTTAACAATAAACCCGGCTATCACGCCTTGGCTCGAGCTAAAGACGAACGCTTAAAAGGAATCGTTGTCGTCGCCAAAAACAGCCCTATCACCCGTATCGAACAGTTGTCTGGCACGTCAATCAGCTTGCCTTCACCGGCCTCGTTTGCCGCGAGCTTGTTAGTTCAAGCCGAACTACAACGCCACCAGATCAACATCAAACCTGAATTCGTTAAATCGCATAATTCCGTCTATCGCAATGTTGCCCTTGGCTTATACCCAGCGGGTGGCGGTGTACCGCGCACCTTGATGATGATGGATGAGACGGTACGCAATGAATTACGGGTGCTGTGGGAAACGGCATCATTTACTAGCCACGCCATCGCTTATCAACCCAACATTGAGCCGGAAGTGATTAAGCAAATTCAACAAGCAATGGCCGCTATGTCAAAAGACCCTGTTGGCTTAGAGCTATTAACCAAAATCGGTTTTAAAGGCTTTGAATTCGCTCACGATAGTGATTGGGATGACGTTAGACAATTGCATATAAAACCGGAAGATACTCAAATTATTACCGAGCAATAAGCGTGATCATCTCGTTTCGCGCCAAAGCAATTATCGGCATTGCTTTCATCGAAGCATTGCTGCTAAGCATTTTAATTGCCAGCGTCTTGAGTTTTCTACGCGATTCCAACCAACAACAACTTCTCCGCCATGCTAATACCATCACCAGCACGTTTGCCGCCATGTCAGCGGATGCGGTTATCAGTCATGACCTCGATCGCCTACAATCGAGCAGTGATTCTCTTTGCCATAACCAAGGTATCGTTTTTGTTCGCATTATTGATGGGCAACAGCGGGTACTGGTTGAGAGTGGCGCCATCGAAACGTTAGCCGTACCGTTTTTGATTAGCACCGACCTGAGCCAAACAACCGGTAAAGTTTTTAATGCCTCACAAACCATTGAGGTTGGTGGTGTCAATTACGGTAGCGTACAAATTGGCTTTGACATCAGTTATTTAAAAAATACACTCGATACAGCAGAACGCTGGAGCTTAGGACTTGCTGGTTTAGAAATGTTATTAGTGGCGTTATTTTCAATGACTTTAGGTGGCTATCTAACCAAACAAATTGCCCAATTTACTCAAGGTGCAGAAGACATTAGTCGTGGCGATATAGGCAAGCAACTCCCAGTAAACGGTCGCGATGAAATTGCTCAAGCCACCAAAGCATTCAATCAAATGTCACTGGCAATCAAAAAATCTCACGACTCCCTAGAAGAGCAAGTTAAAGCACAAACTGCCGAATTAAACCAAGCCAACGATAAATTACAGCATTTGCTCGACGAACAATCGACTTTACTCGACAATCAATCGGTTGGTATCGCAACACTACAAGATCGAAAAATTTTGTGGTGCAATCGGGCTTTTCTCATCATGCTCGGCTATAAGCATTTAGCAGACATCCAAGGGCATTCGACTCGGCAATTTTATCTGCATGAAGCGGATTTCATTGATGTCGCTCAAGCCTATCAAGCACTATCAGACAAAGATGTACTACGCCGTGATTTTGAATTTGTCCGTAAGGATGGCCGACCGATTTGGGTTGATTTGAGTGGTTCGCGTTTGCCCAATCAGAATCAATCGCTATGGGTCATTGTTGATGTAACTGCCAGAGTTGAAGCCCAAGCGGCTTTACATCGTTCTGAAATTAAATTTCGCGCCTTGTTTGAATCGACCAGCGAGGCAATTTTTTTAATTGATAATCAAGGTTTAACCGATTGCAATCCAGCCGCTTTAAAAATTTTTGGCTTTCAATCCAAGCAACAATTTTGCACCGTAACTCCCACGGAACTCTCAGCCCCCAACCAACCTTGCGGTAGTGACTCAGCTTGGCTATTCAAGCAAAAATTCGCACTAGCACAACAACAAGGCAGTCTGCGTTTTGACTGGCTGTGCAAGCGTTTAGATACGGGTCAATTTTTTCCTAGCGAAGTCTTCTTAAGTCTGGTGCACTACGATGATCAAACTCAGCTATTAGCCTCGGTTTGGGATATGTCAGAACGAATGGCGATGATGCAGGAAATTGAGCAACAAGCAAAAACCGATTATTTGACCGGATTATTCAATCGGCGTGCTTTTATTGCTTTTGCTGAACGGGAACTGGAACATGCTCGCCGCTACCAAAAACCGTTAGCGATTTTGGCTATCGACATCGATTTTTTCAAAAAAATTAACGACAGCTACGGACACAGTGTCGGCGATTTGACCTTGCAAAAATTTGCGATTGTTTGTCATGAAGTGTTACGCGAGTCAGACTTACTGGGGCGCATTGGTGGTGAAGAATTCGCGATTTTGTTGCCAGAAACCGATGCGGTTCAAGCTCAGGAAACCAGCGAACGGTTAAGAAAATGCTTATCTGAATGCCGGATTAGATTGCCGGATACTGACATAAATGTGCAGTTTACGGTGTCGATTGGCATCACTTTGTTTACCGGTGGTGCGAGTGATATTGATACTTTGTTAAACCGCGCTGACACGGCGTTATATCAAGCGAAACATAATGGACGCAATCAGGTGGTGATGGGGAATTTGTAAATGGTTTGGTGCATAGCGTGGATTCGCATAGCCAATGCACCAAAACACCTAACAAAGCAACAGCGGTTCGCTAATGCCGAACCGCCCTGCCCTTTAACTTTTTAAGCCAAAGCCGGTTTTAACATCGAAGTTTTACCAACCATGATGTCCGCCGCTTTCAACATACGTTTGAAAATCGATTGCTGGCAATACGGGATATTGTGCTTTTCGCACAAGGCTTTGACCTGTGGCTGAAGTTTTTGATACTGGCTTAATGGCAAATCTGGCCATAAATGATGTTCGATTTGGTAGTTTAACCAGCCGTAAAAGAAATCATTAAAGTTAGAACCGGTTGGATAATTCACCGAACCTAAAATCTGCCGCAAATAGAACTCGCCTTTACTATTGGATTTTTCATCAAACATCATTACATCGTCACCAGCATGATTAGGAATCATCACCAGAAACGTGTGCATATTGGTGAAAATTTCCGCCAAAACTGAGGTCAACAACACGTTCATCGCCGCAACACTGCCTAATGGCAAAAACAGCGCCGGTAACAAAACAAAACGATAGCCGATATACGGCAAAACACTTTGTAACCACAACGAGCGACCTTGTTCAGTGAACAGACTCCAAGCACCCAGCCGGGTTGTAATAGGCCTTGGTTTACCTTGTTGGCGAGCAGCATTCAGGCACAATTCTTTATGGGTGCGCGGCGTGTAATAGCTGATTTTCCAAACACCTGAGAACAAAGCCACAATCGAATAACGTAGCCACATCGGCAAACACGATTGTCTGAGCCATTCCATATTGTGCTGAGCATTATTCGGATCGCCGATTTCACCCAAGCTGTAGTGATGCAATAAATCGTGTTCGTGATGCCAACCGGCAGGCGTCATCCAGTCCGGCCAATCGAGAAAGCGCCGCCAACCTTTGGCGAACTGTTTACTGGTGCGATTTTTGTCAACCTGTTCGACTTTGTCATAGCCTTTATGCTGAATCGGATGCGCAACTTGAGTCCAGCGGGTAAAACTACCTTGGCTGATTAAATAAGCGGAAATCGGATTCGGCATCAACCAAGCAGTACCGTAACCAACAAGGGTGCAAGCCTGCCCCCAGCGTTCGATTTTTTTTAAATGTTTAAAATCTTCAGCGCCAATGTCGGCTAAAGCTTGCTTGTGTAGACGGCCAATATCTTGAGCCAATTGCTCACGATCGACCGTTTGGTAACTTTGTAAACTCAAAATAGGTTGCCTCTTTGAAGACCAAGGGGTGGTTAAGACAACATCTGAGTGCTGACTGTATTTGCGATTTTACGCCAAAACCTCACAACTTGTTGATTAGAACCCAGATTAATGACTAATTTTGATGTTAAAGCGTTACAGGCGGGCCCAAATTGGCGATTGTGAACTCGTTTGTCGCCTTGATACCTCGATAGACTCAGGTCGAACAAAACCTTAACTTAAGGGCTGGCGTAGGGTGTATGGAATGCACCCCAGCATGCAACCAGCGCTTGAAAATCACTGAAGGCAACCGCAGGGAGTTTAACGG
>JBJSYX010000384.1:0-3264 GCA_046090005.1 Methylomonas sp.
GTAATCACGAATACCCCGTGATATTTCCGTTATCAAACCCTAATGCCAATTGCGAAGCGACACCCGAAGATATTATTAAATGGACTTTAGGTCGCGCGATTGTGGCAACGGGCAGTCCTTTTGCCAATGTCAATTATCAAAATCACAGTTATGAAATCCGCCAGGGTAATAATGCCTTTATTTTTCCTGGGTTGGGTTTGGCTGCGGTATTAGGGGAATGTCACCAAATCAGTGATGGTATGGTATTGGAATCGGCTTATGCTTTGGCTGATTATATTAAAATGAATCGTGATGATGGTTATATTTACCCACCCATTAAAGATTTAAGAAAAATCAGTACCTATGTTGCAACGCGGGTTTTGTTAAAAGCAATTGGTGATGGTTCAGCGACAAGAACTGATTTGAAAAATATCGACTTAGAAAAATATGTCGAGGCTAATTTGTGGCGGGCAGAGTATTTACCTTGTCGCTATGCGGCACTATTGGAGTCAGAATAAATTAACGCTGGTTTTAATCATAACTAAACCATCGACTTAACTATTGGTTATCATTGGGCTGTTTTGAAAACCACATTTGATGAATACTGAGTATAATTTGAATACCCATTGACATCCCCATTAATGCACCGCTTAGAACAACTACATAAGCGAAGCCAGCAACGGTTTTGGTCATAAACCAAGATAAAATATCTAATAACATGGCAATAAAAGGAATTACCACGGCAATCCGTTTGACATAAATATTGATTTCGCAAAGTAAAAATATTTTGCCAATAAAGTAAAGAATAAACGCAATCCCAAATAAATGAATATGCGATACTCGAACTAAAGCCGGTAAAGTTGCACCACCTGAATGGGCAACATCAGAAACGCCGTTATAAGTGGTTAAATCCGGTAATGCAGGATTAACCGATGGTGAATGACAAATAATACAATCGCGGTTAAGAATAGGGGCGATAGTTTCTTGATAACCGCTTTCATCAGCACCATTATGTATCCATTTTAAAATCACTTCTTTATCGGTTTTGTATTTTAAATTGGGTTCCATAATCCCGCTAATTGCAGTCCCTAATCGGGTTTGGCTATCCGAACCATGATACATAATCACAATATCTTCAATTGATAGCCCCGGTTTTCCATCACGACCTTGATGGGTGTAATACATATTAATTAAAGCCATTAAGTAACCTAAACCGATAGTGAGTAAAAATACGGTATTTAGGATTTTTTCACTGGTAGAAATATCGCTGAAACGGCTAAAACGTTTTTTCATTAAAGTATTATCCTGAAAAGAAATCAGAAAAAACCGACACTACTCAGTAGTGTCGGCATACCCATAAAGGGTTAGGAACACACAGTAGAACTCATTGTTAGAAACTTAGCCATGTATTGAAATATAAGGTGTTATTGTCTGAAGCGTTGCGGCCTGATTCACCATCATAGTTTTTAATCGCGCCCGCCATCGAATTGAGTATAAGTAACATACTGTAGCGATAATTTCAGGTTCATAAACCTATGGTTTATTTTAACCAATTTATAATGCTTGGTTTAGCAATTGAATAGTTCGATTTGCACTGTTTCGCCCGGCTCGATACCTGTCGATTCAGCCGACAAAACGATGAAACAGTTAGCTAAACTGGCAGCACTGAGTTGATGTGAATCTTGGCCACCCGCCAATTGAACCACTAATTCGCCTTCTGCTGTCTGACTGACGATTCCACGTTGATATTCTTGTCGTCCTGCTTGTTTATGTAAGCGTTGAGCACAGCGTGCGGTGATTGGTATGGGGTGCCTAACCATTGTTCCAGATAATTTTTGTAAAGCTGGCTTAACAAATTTTTCAAAAGTGACAAAAACAGCGACTGGATTACCGGGTAAACCAAAAAACCAACAGTCACCAATCATTCCAAAAGCCAAGGGTTTCCCAGGTTTAATGGCTATTTTCCAAAAATTAACTTTGCCACATTGATCTAAGGTTTGTTTAATAAAATCGGCATCGCCAACTGATGCGCCGCCGGTTGAAATTAATAAATCATAGTGCTTCGCGGCATTGATTAGTGTTTGTTCTAATAAATTTTGGTCATCTTTAATAATCCCCAAATCGGTTGCTGAATAATTAGGGTGATTTAATAAACCGGCTAAAAGATGGCGATTGCTATCGTAAATTTGTCCATAGGCTAAAGTTTCACCAAGTGGGGTTAACTCATCACCGGTCGAAAAAAAACCGATGTTTAACCGGCGTTTTACCGAAATCTCAGTTAGCCCAACAGAAGCCAGTAAACCAAGGTCGATGGCCGATAACGTTTTTCCTGATTCGAGGATTAATTGATTTTGTTGAACATCACTACCGGCTGAGCGTATGTTTTTGTGAGGGCTGGTATTGCTTGGGAATACTACTTGCTCATTGATAACGCTAACTTGTTCTTGAGCAAGAATACTATCAACACCTTCCGGTACAGTCGCACCGGTCAAAATCCGAATACATTGGCCTTTTGCTAATTTACCGACAAACGGTTTTCCTGCCCATGAAGCACCAACAATAGATAGCGTAAAGCTTTGGTTTTCACTGATTTCAGAGCTATGAAAGCCATAACCATCCATTGCCGAATTGTTTTGTGGCGGAACAGCAATCGGTGAATAAATCGATTCAGCCAAAATCCGCCCTAATGCTTGTGAGATAGGAATCTGCTCTTTAGCGTGAATGCCATCGATAGCATTCACAATTGCTGATTGTGCTTGTGTCACCGAAAGCATTGGATGGGTTTTAGGGTAACAAACGTCGTTCACGTTGGACTCCATTCAAGATAATCAATAATAAAATCGGCAATGGCTTGTGGTTGATTTAGGTCTAAGCAAACTAAATTTTCCGGTATGTCTCGCAAGGATTGATCGCTGGCAATCGCGATGATGTGAGGGTCGTTAGGGTATAACAGCGGTTTACCAAGGCTTGGACGATGCAGTTCGATTTTAGCAATCGCTTCATCCCTAAAACCCTCAACCAAAACAAGGTCTAAATCCTGATAGGGAAACGAGGCTAATTGATCGCAGAGGCGATTGGCTTGCGGCGGGGTAAATTCGCTAATAATCGCGCGGCGGTAAGGTGACACTAGCATGACCGAACTAGCACCCGCTGATCTTAGTTTGAAACTGTCTTTACCGGGCTGATCAATTTCAAAATCATGATGGCTATGTTTGATAACGCCTAACCGTATCCCGTGTTGTTTTAAGAGGGGGATTAATCGGCTCAGCAAGCTGGTTTTGCCGG
>JBJSYX010000385.1:0-5595 GCA_046090005.1 Methylomonas sp.
CTTAAAGCACTGGACGCATAATTGCCGGTGACCGCCAAAGTGACATCAAACCCCCAGTCGTTAAGACTTAAAGACAAACCATCCCTCAATACCGCATCATCTTCAACCAGCAGGATTCTCATAAAATACTCATAAAACTCAGTGGCGAGTATTTTGCACCAAAACCAGAATATAGCTATTCAATCGCCACCGCCAGACGGAGTTTGTAACGCCGTCTGAACTGTTTATTGCTTTTTTAAAGTGATTTGAAACATTAAGGATGGGGTTAAAAACCCCGTCATGCAGCAGCGAAGCGATCCCTAACGGGATGACAAAAGAACAGTGGACCTACAATTTTTTCCAGAGCCTTTATTTATGGCAACTAGGTAGCTGTGCATCACGATTCAAACGAACTGATTTTGCCCAATCACGCACCTCATCAAATGAAACATGCAAACCGGTTTTTTCGTAATGTGCGATACCACTATCAACTTGATCCAAAACCGCTTGTGATAAGGCTTCCTGAACATTATTGGCTTTAGCGTGTTGCTCTATCTGCCAAGCCACATAATCCTGCCGGGCAGATAGCTTATTTAACAACCGTAAGCCATCCTCTAATCAGCATATTTTCTAGCCATAGTTTGCGCTTTAACCTTAAATTCCTCGCGTAAACTTTTTGGCTTAAGCACTTCAATTTGATCAGCAAACCCCAATAACCACCAACGTAACTGCCCTGTATCGTTTACCGTTGCTGTAAATAAACTATTGCCATCGTCTAACGGGGTAATTTGTTGGTTTTCAGTCAGCTTGCATTCATTCAGATGAATAACCACTTCAGCTTAATCAAAGGCCTTCCTAAGCATCCTGATACCCGTGATGATTTTAGCGAGACTGGCTGTTGATATTGCTGGAATCCGAGCTTTGCTGGTTCACGCTAAAGATGACAATATTCGCAATGGGCATTTGAATTGGGAATTTGAAGCTAGCGTTACCGACCCTTTACACTTGTTTTTATTGATTAAAGATTTAAAAACGCTGTTGCAGGATTAGTTTAATCTTGCCGTTGCCAAGCAATGCAAAATACCACATCATTTGATGCTTATTTTGATGAGCAAGAGTAAACAATGCTGACCACAACAACCTTAGATGATGATTTATGGTTACAAGCCCAACAAATCAGTGGCTTGACTGATCGCGCACAGCTGATACGAGAAGCTTTGTTGGCCTTGATTGAGCGCGAAACGGCTAAACGATTGGCTAAACTGGACCAAACACAACCAGAATTGCAGCAGATCCCATGCCGCCAAAGCGAGCAAACGCTATGATATTGGTTGATACATCGGTCTGCATTGATCATTTCCGATACGGTGATGCATTTTTTATGATTACCACGCAGGGCCGGAAACGATTGATTAAGCACTGATTTATCTCTCCCAATATGAAATCCAAACCCACCTTACGCCAGCTATTACTCCGCCCCGTGATCTTCGTCACCATTTCGCTTGGCTTATTAGTCATCGGCGAATTAGTGGCAATTGGCCGTATCACTTGGGTGAATAATCAACGCCTGCACACCATCGAAACCGACATCGGCCAAGGTCGGCATTTGGAAGAAACTATTTTCGAATTGCTAAATCTGCAATTAAAACTCTCGGCTCACAAAGGCACCACCGCTGCCGATAAAAGTCAGATTGCCGAGATTGAAAACCAGTTGGTTGAAACCTTACAAAGCCATAGCAACCATACCTTTGAAGTGGCTGCTGATTTACGCAATTTGCAGGATGTGTTTGCCAAAGCGATTGAAGGCGATCAACAGCAATTGACCAAAGCTTTAGAGCTCATCCGGCAAGTGCTGGATAAGCAAGCCCAAGAAGAAGAGAAGCTGTTGATTAATGTCGAGGATGATGGTCGTTTAGAACTGCAATTGGCGATTCTTTTGCCATTGTTGCTATTCGGGATAAGCCGCTATTTCTTTAAGACCAATGTATCGGAGCCGTTGGATTCCTTGAAAGACTTGCTATCGGGCCTAGCTGAAGGCGATATGAAACCGATTGAGCGGCAAACCTCGGACCCTTTGCTACACGCCCTCTTCGACCGTTACAACCACTTGGTTTCGCGTTTGGTTGAACTGGAACAGGAGCATCTTAATTACACCTCGGCGTTGGAATTGCGGGTTAGACAAACCAGCCATGCTTTATTAGAACAAAGTCAGCAATTAGCCAAAGCCGAACGTTTTGCCGCCTTGGCCGAACTAGCTGCCAGCACCGCCCATGAGTTACGTAATCCGCTGGCAAGCATTCAGTTAGCTTTAGAAAACATGCTGCAAGAATGCCAAGACAGCGACTTAGCCGAACGCTTGCAATTAGTTTATCAAGAAGTACAACGCTTAACTCGCAATCTTAATGATTTGCTGGCTTCGGCACGCAGCAGCACAGTGACATCACAAACCATTCAAGTCAAACAGGCGCTGGAGGAGTTACTGAGCTTGTTGAAATATCAGGCACAGGAGTCGATTAGCTTTCACTATCAGGTCGCTGATGATTTGCAGGTGTTTTTACCCGAAAACGAGTTTAGACAGGTATTGTTAAATTTATTGCTGAATTCAATTCAAGCAATAGGCGCTGGCAGCGGTACTATCAACATCGTCGCTTATCGCCAAGATCAACGGTTGTTATTAACCGTTAGCGACACAGGCCCTGGCTTTAATGCCGATTTTCTAAGACACGGCATCCGGCCATTTGTCAGTTTAAAAGACGGTGGCACAGGATTGGGCTTAAGCATGGTGCAACGGTTTGTGAAAGATCATCAAGGCCAACTGAAGCTGGAAAATGATGCTGAGGGACATGCCAGTGTGACTTTGAATTTAGCGGTGGCGTAAGCAATCGCTAACGATTGCTTACTTTCACTCACATTAAAACAACCAAAACAATAGTTCAAACTAGCCTTTCATCAAACTCAACAAATCATCAGCCGACATTTTGCCGCTAATATCGGCGCCTTCTAACAAGCTATCCGCTAAATCGCGTTTTTGACCATGTAAGGCAACGATTTTTTCTTCAATGGTATTTTTGGCAATCATCCGGTAAATCGTCACCGGTCTTTGCTGACCCATCCGATGCGCCCTATCGCTGGCTTGGTCTTCCACCGCAGGGTTCCACCAAGGGTCCATGTGAGTCACATAATCTGCCGCCGTCAAATTTAAACCGACACCACCAGCTTTTAAGCTAACCAAAAACAACTCGCCTTCACCACGCTGAAAGGCATCAACCCGAGTTTGGCGAGCTTTGGCGGGTGTACTGCCATCGAGATATTGATAACTAATGCCACGCTGTTGCAGATATTGTTCCAACAAATGCAGATGATCAACAAATTGACTGAACACCAAGGCTTTATGTTGATTAGCCAGTAATTCATCAACGATGTCACCAAACGCAGCCAGTTTGCTACTCGGTAACGCCAAATCAGGGTTGACCAGATTGGTGTTACAACAACTACGCCGCAATTTGGTAATCGCTGCCAAAATTTGCAGCTGTTTCTGCCCCGGCGGTGCATCATTGCTGGTTAACACCGCTAAACTTTCACGACGCAAGGCTTCGTAAAACGCAGTTTCTTCGCTACTGAGTTCGATGTAAACCGGAATTTCCGTGCGCGGCGGCAATTCTTGCAATACTTGGGTTTTGGTTCGACGCAGGATGAAAGGTTGAATCAGTTTTTTCAGCTGCTGCCGAGCTTGGGCGTTGCGGTCGCGTTCAATTGGGCCTGCGAAACGCTGATTAAACTGTTCCAGCGAACCCAACAAGCCCGGATTGATAAAGCGAAACAGATTCCATAATTCACCTAAATGATTTTCCAGCGGGGTACCGGTCATAATCACTTTGAATTCGGCCTGTAAATTCATCGCCCCTTGCGAGCGGCGGGTGGCAATATTTTTAATCCACTGCGCTTCGTCGAGAATCACAGTCTGAAAGTGAATGCTGGCTAACAATTCCGCCACACTTTCTTGTTGCAACAAGCCATAGCTACAAATCAATAAATCATAGCTACCCAGCTTTTCCATCACCGCTTGGCGGTCGCCACTGCCAAGGATTTGCGGTTTTAAGGTCGGTGCAAACCGCTGGGCTTCTTTTTCCCAGTTCATACAGACTGAGGTCGGAGCGATAATCAAACTAGGACCTTTCGGTGCCCGTTGCACTAATAGCGCCAAACCTTGCACGGTTTTCCCCAAGCCCATGTCGTCGGCCAAACAAGCACCAACGCCCCACTCGGCTAATCTTGCCAGCCAGTTATAACCGTCTTGCTGGTAATCACGCAGCTCAGCTTGAAATGTCGAAGGTACGATTGGCTGATAATCACGAGCATCTTGCAAGCGTTTAAGATGAGCCTGCCAATGTTCATCAGCGCTAAAACCGATTTCATCTTGCCAATCTTCCAGCATTAATGCCGCTAATGGATTTAAACGGACTTTTTTGCCACTAATATCGGCATAAGCTTTTAAGTCTTCCAAGCGACGACGAAAAGCATCGGTTAAGGCAATAAACTGGCCGTCTTTAAGCTGTAAAAACCGCCCTTGCTGATTATTGAGCAAGCCCAATAATTGCTGGATTTCAATCACCGTGTCTTCACTGACTTTTAACTCACCTTGCAAAGCAAACCACTCATTATCACGTTTGATTTGCATACTGAAACCGCTACCGGCAGTTTGTCCCAACAACTTGAACTTAACCCCTTCCGGCCATTCCAAAATCGCCGCACCTTCTGGCAAACTTTGAATTTGTAACAGCAATTCCAGACATTGCTCAGGCGCTTCTAATAACCATTCACCACTGCTATCCCGTTGCGCTTGCTGTAATTCGGTGCAGGTTGCTAACAGCTGTTCGGCACGTTGTTTTTCCAGCGCCAAATCGCGTTTGGCTTGCACCGGTTTACCGTCAACTTCGGCCAACACACTCTCACCACCGCGCCCTGGTTGATAATAAGCGCCAGCGGTCGCAAGTGGCCGAATTAACAGCGCCACCCGTAACCCCTCACCCATCGGTAATAAATGAATTCGCGGTGTCGCATCGGCGCTGACTTGTTCGGCAGTTGAAGAACTGCCACCAATATCCGAATGCACGGTGAGTAAACCAGAAATACTGGTTAAGGTTTGCAACACCCGCTCTTGGGCTGACAATGGCACTTCCAAGCCTTTTGCGGTGACAACCGAACAAATTTTATGATGTTCAGGGGTAAACTCGACCACTTTCAAGCGGGTTGGGGTTTCTTTGTAGACATACATTTTTTGTTCAAAACTCGGCATTGGCTCCATGCTGATTTTGATTTTGTCGCTGTTGGCTAATTTTTTCACTAACAGCTCTGGCTGGCCTTGTACCACTTCGACTCGCGCTTCTGGCGTATCAGCCCAAAACAGTAAAGGATGACCAACTAAGGCCAAAGGCATACCAACGCTAAATTCAAAAGTAGTACCACTACCGTACCAACTGTGATCGCGAAACTCTTTAATCTCGTCACACAGTTTATGGTCATATTCACTAAGGTAATCAAACTGATCGCGTTCACTATGCAAGCGTTTCAAAGCCACCAAGCGGCCTTTGGTCCACTTGCCTTTAGCTTGTTGTT
>JBJSYX010000386.1:0-4891 GCA_046090005.1 Methylomonas sp.
CGCGCGGGTCGACTTCAATCGAGTATTCGCCTTGGTCATCATCACGCAAACTGAAATGCTGACGAGTAGCGTCCATCAAGCGTTTCATTTGATCAAAGTTTAAAAAGGTTGGTGTGCCGCCACCCCAATGCAATTGATTGACCACTCGATTTTTGTCGAATAAGTCACCTTGCATGGCAATTTCGCTGACCAAAAACCGTGCTCATGCGGTGCCTTATTTGGATAGTTTGGTCAGCGAAATTGCCATGCAAGGTGATTTGTTCGACAAAAATCGGCTGGTTAATCAATTGCATTGGGGCGGCGGCACACCGACTTTTTTAAACTTTGAACAAATGCAACGCTTGATGGACGCTACCCGTCAGCATTTCAGTTTGCGTGATGATGACCAAGGCGAATACTCGATTGAAGTTGACCCGCGCGAAACCAACGATCAAACCATCGCTCAATTGCGTCAATTAGGTTTCAATCGCATCAGCTTAGGTTTGCAAGATTTTGATCCAGCGGTGCAAAAAGCCGTCAATCGTCTGCAAAGCAAACAACAAACTTTTGCGGTGTTGGAAGCGGCCAGAAAAGAAGGTTTTCGTTCCACCAATGTCGATTTAATTTACGGCTTGCCCCTACAAACCGAACAAACCTTTGCTAGTACCTTGGATCAAGTGTTGGAATATTCGCCTGATCGGTTCTCGATTTTTAACTACGCGCACATGCCGAGCAAGTTTAAAACCCAGCGCCAAATCAACGATGAGGATTTACCTACACCGGCTTTGCGATTGGAAATTCTGCAAATGGTTGGCAAAAAGCTCACCGATGCGGGTTATGTTTATATTGGCATGGATCACTTTGCCAAACCCGATGATGAATTAGCGATCGCTCAACGCGAAGGCAAGCTATACCGTAATTTCCAAGGCTATTCGACTCATTCAGATTGTGATTTAGTCGGCATGGGTGTGACCTCTATTGGTCGGGTAGGGGATGCTTATGTGCAGAATTACAAAGAACTGGATGAATATAATCAAGCGATTGCAGACGGTAAATTAGCGGTATTTCGGGGGGTTGCTTTAGATGAAGACGACAAACTGCGCCGTGCGGTCATTACTAATTTAATCTGCCATTTTGAGTTGAGTTTTAAAACCATTGAAACTGAATTTAATCTCAATTTTTCTGAGTATTTCGCAGCAGAATTAGAAAGTTTAGCCATCATGCAAAATGATGGTCTATTGCGATTAGATCAAAACGGCATTCAAGTCGAAGCGGCTGGTCGTTTATTGATTAGAAATATTTGTATGGTATTTGATAAATATCTGGCGATGAAACAACAGCAGTTTTCTCGGGTAATTTAAACTGATATTTATAGGGTACGCACCCTGCGGGGTTTTAACTGGTTAAGCAGTGGCTATAAATTTCCCTACATAAAAAATTTACAAGTTATTGATTATTCAATCATTAATCGGCTAATGTCCGGTTACATTGCTTCGATGACTTAAGCGTTCTTAAAAATAAAGTATTCACTGGAAAAACTCAATGTTTTCATTAAATCGTCTGATTCTGATCGACTCGTATAAACCTGGGTCGGTTCAAGAAATTCGTCTCGATGGTCATACTAATTTAAATGGTGTTAACGGTGCCGGTAAAACCACGCTGTTGCGTTTGATTCCTTTGTTTTTTGGCGAACGACCAGGGCGTCTAGTACCTAAAAGCCGCGTCACCGAAAGCTTTGCTAAACATTATCTGCCTAACGAATCGTCTTACATTATTTTTGAATATCAACGCCGCCAGCAAACGTGCTTATCGGTGATTTACGCTTCACCGAATGAAGAAGGTTTGTGCTATCGGTTTGTTGATAAAGGTTTTGAGGCAGATGATTTTTTGGAACGCCACAGTGATGGTTATTTGTACCCGATTTCCTGCCGTAATTTGAACCGACATTTGGCTAATCGACGGGTTAATTGCAGTAATCAACTCAGCTCGGGTAGCGATTATCGAACCATTATTCAAAACTTGCCGCATAAAAAAGGTCAGGAATTCAGAAATCTGATTGCGCGTTACGGTTTTTGTGACGTTAGCACGGGACGGCGCTTAAAAAATATCGAAAAAATTGTTTCAGGCATGTTGCTGCGTTCAACCAGTTTTGCCGATTTACGGGAAATGTTGGTCAACTGTATTGAAGAAAATCGAGAATCGATTGATCTTAATTTACACCTAGAAACTTTAGACGATTGGCATCAGGAATACCGAGCGTTTCATTTGGTTGAAGCGGAGCGCGATAAAGTATCGACGTTGCGACAATTGGGAGACGATTTAACGCAAACTGAACAAGATTTCGGTCAACTGCAACAGCGCTTGCTACGTTTATCAGATCAGCAAACCCAAGAAAAACACAATCAAGAACAATCGCGATTAGTCGCCAGCGAACAATTGCAGCAGGTTAAACAACACTGGGATGAGTTGGAAACCGAGCTAAAATCGGCCTTGGCCAGCGCGAAAGCCGACTTTGATCAAGCGGATCGACAAATTCAAACCTTGGATCAAGAACACCAAAATTGGCAACAACAAGACATTCAAGCTAAACAAGCGTTGTTTGCCCGTTTGGCGGTGATCGAGCAAAGTTTGCAACAAGAAAAAGATAATCACCTGCAACTTTTGCAGAATGTTCAGGATATTGACGCCGAATTTAAGCGTTTACGGGCTGAACAAGAACAAGGGTTTGCCGAGCGTAAACATGTTTTGGAATTGCAAATAGCCAGCTTACGGCAAAATTTCAACGAACAAAAAATTGCCGCCACCCACGTTATTCAGCAACAAAAAGACCAGCTCAGGGACAGTTTGCAAGCCGAATTAGATCAATTGGCACAGCAAAGCGCCTTACTGCAAGGTGAGTGCGGGGAATTGCGCGGTAAACTGCATAATATCCAACCTGATCCAGTATTACTGGAAAGCCGCGATCAAAAATTGGCGCAACAAGAACAAATTCGCCACCAGAAAAGTTTGGCTGAAAGTGAAATCACCGAATTCAATCAGCAAATTCAACAATCACGCCAGCAAATTGATGCCTTGTTAGCGGAAAAACAAAGCCGCGAGCAGGAAAAACAGCGGCTTGAGCAAGCGATCAATCGCTTACAGCAACAATTAGCCACAGATTCGAGTTCTTTGTTAGGCTTTCTGCGTGAGCAACAGCCGGAATGGACCTCGCATATCGCCAAGGTCATCAATCCTGAATTGTTGTTGAGAGAGGATTTAGAGCCGGTTTTAGTAGAAGTTACGCCTAGTTTTTATGGGCTTAACCTGAATTTGGCGGTACTGGATGCCGATTTAGCGGCGGATGAAAACCAAATCCGTCAGTTATTAACCGATTATGAGCATCAAATTCAGCAATTAAAGCTCGGCGACCAACAGACCGAAAAACAGTTGAACGAGCATCAACAGAGCATCAAAAAAACCAAGCTCAAGCAGCAGGAAACCGAGTTATTCAGCTCACAACTGCAAAATAAATTAGGGCAATTGGCCAGTGAATTACAGTCATTGAAACAGCAAATGTTGACTAGCCAACAAGCGCGGCAAGCGGAGTTGGTCAAACAAACCCAAGCCATGGAAGCCAAACTGAAGCAGCAAGCCGAGTATGCGCAAACACTAAGACAAAAACGCGAAACCGATATTTCGGATTTGGAAAACAACTTGCAACAGCAAATTGCTCATCTGCAACAAACCGCAGCCGATGAAATTGGCAAAGTTCAGGCCAATCAAAACCAGCTTGCAGAACAAAAAGCTGAGGTTTTGGGGCAATTAGAGCATCAGCGTTTGCAAAGTTTGCAAGAGCGCAAAATTGATACCAAAACCTTGACCGCTTTGGAAGCTCGGATTAAGCAATTAGCCAGTGAATTGGATGCCGCGCAAAAAGCCGGACAAATCGTCAAAGATCATCAGCGCTGGTTGGAACACGAATGGTGTCGCCATTCACCATTGCAACAGCAACGTTCGACAGCCGCAAGCCAACAAACGGCTTTACAACATCAATTAACGACCGAAAAACAGCAGGCAGACCAACACCGTAAAAGTCTGGAAAGCGAAATTGAGCAACAAACCAAGACGATTAATAAATTGGCTAATGAGCTGAATGTGATGAGTGGCTTGCAGGAGAATTTACAAAATTATCCGTGCCGTTTAGTCGAATCGGTCAGTTTTGATAGCTCGCATAATTTGGCCTTATTGCAAACCGGTTTTCGTCATTTAAGCGAGTTGCACAAGGGCTTACGCAAACAGTTGTCACAGTTAATCAGCCATTACAAACGGGTATTAGGTAAATCACCCAATACGCAACCAGCGCGTTATTTTGCCAGCATGGCCGATCAGTTGGGCTTAGAGGCAGAAGACAGCGCGTGGGCGAAAATGATTATTGATTGGTATGAATCACGCCATGAAGAAAGTCGGCATTGGTTGATTATGCAAGCGCAGATGTTTGGCAGCATGATTCGGAATTATCAACAGGCTTTGGATCGTTTTGATCGCGGTATTGATTCCTTGTCGCGGAGTTTAGCGGCTAATATCGACAGTAACATCCGCTTTGAAAAGATTGAAAGCATTGAGGGGCGTCTGTTGTCTAAAGTCAAAAAACTGGGCTATTGGGAGCAGTTGGCCGAGTTTACCGGCCATTACGAAGATTGGCGGCGGGTTGCTGAAAGCCGAGTGCCGGATCAAAATTTTGCCGATGTGGTTAAGCAGATTGCCGAGCAACTAAGCGGTAAGAATCGTACTGAAACCAAGCTGGTGGATTTGTTGGAGTTGGAAATTATTGTTCATGAAAATGGCCGCAGTAAACGGGCGACTCATGCCGATGAGTTAAAACAAGTTTCTAGTCATGGTTTGTCGTATTTGATTTTGTGTGTGTTCTTTATTG
>JBJSYX010000387.1:0-5724 GCA_046090005.1 Methylomonas sp.
CGCCACCCTTAAAATTAATTCGGAAAAACCCCAGTCGATAAATACCGATCACCACGATCACAGACAATCGCCACAATCAACGCATTTTCAACTTGCTTAGACAATTGCAATGCCGCATAAACCGCCCCGCCCGATGAAATGCCGGCAAAAATCCCTTCTTTTGCCGCCAAATCGCGGGTGGTGTTTTCCGCAGACAATTGATCAACATCAATAATTTGATCAACCCGCGTGGCATCGTAAATTTTTGGTAAATATTCCTGTGGCCAACGGCGAATACCTGGGATTTTAGAATCACCTTGCGGCTGCACACCGACAATTTGAATCGCGGGATTTTGCTGTTTTAAATACTTCGAGGTACCCATAATGGTGCCAGTGGTGCCCATCGAGCTGACAAAATGCGTGATTTTACCGTGAGTATCGCGCCAGATTTCTGGCCCTGTACTTTCGTAATGCGCTAAAGGGTTATCAGGATTCGCGAATTGATCGAGAATCAAGCCTTTGCCCTCGGCTTGCATCGCTCTGGCTAAATCAATCGCCGCCTCCATACTGCCAGCAGCTGGGGTTAAGATAATTTCTGCACCATAGGCTTTCATCGAAGCAATCCGCTCGGCGCTCATGTTGTTGGGCATGATTAAAATCATTTTATAGCCCTTAATCGCCGCAGCCATCGCTAAGGCAATCCCGGTATTACCGCTAGTGGCTTCAATTAAACAATCACCGGGCTTAATCTCGCCACGCGCTTCAGCATGTTGAATCATGCTTAATGCGGGGCGATCTTTCACCGAACCTGCTGGATTATTACCTTCAAGCTTAACCAAAATAGTGTTGCTGGTTTGACCTGGTAGACGCTGCAACCGCACCAAAGGCGTGTTGCCAACAAATGATTCGATGGTGGGAAAATTCATAAATGAAGGAATGTAAAAACCAATAGTGCGGGATTATAGCAAAATAGGGAGATAAGCCGCGTAGCGAGAAAGTTATCAGACCTCTTTAACTTGTGCGAGATCAACAGCGCTTGATTTTTGCTGGCAAACAACTGGAAGATGGCCGAACACTATCGGATTACAATATCCAAAAAGAAAGCACCTTACATTTAGTATTAAGGCTTAAAACAACCGATACCTCGCTCGATGCAAACGTCCAAGCCCAAATGATGGCGCAAGCTTTTGCGCTGCAGCGCTTTAGTCATCAGCAAATTAATAATGTCCAAGACCATTTAGCGACGCTGAATCAATTCACTATTGAAACCGCAAAGTTTTCATTGTGGACTAGCGGTAATTTTGATTTTGGTGCATTTGATGCCAACGGCAATAAAAATAAATTTAATTCACAAGGCACAACCGCCGGTATTGACTATCGATGGCGCGCCGATTCTGTGCTGGGTGTTGCGTTTGGTTATGGTAACTATAGTACCAAAATCGATGATTTAGGCAGCAAAAGCCAATCGCGTCAGACTAGCGGTAGTTTTTATGCCAGCTATCAACCGTTTAAAAATTGGTTTGTTGATGGTTTAGCGGGATATGGTGATGTAGCGTTTGAGAATAGTCGTTATTCGACCAGCGATAAGCAGTTGGTTTTTGGTAACCGCAGCGGTCATGTTGCCTTTGGTAGCTTATCAATCAGCAATCTGTTTCAAGCCGGCGGGTTGAAAATAGCCCCCTCGGTTAGCGGCAGTATGATGTCTGGGCAATTGAATGCTTATAGTGAAAAAGGCGCCAATTCGGCATTAGGTTTTGAGCAAGCCAATCTCAGTTTTAAGTCTATCGCTGGCGGGGTTAAAAGCTTTTACGATTTTTATCTTGAATCTGGCACCATCACGCCAGCCTTGAATATTCAATATTCACACAGCTTCGACACCCACATTTTGCAAAGCATTTACAGGTTAAACACCCCTAATCAGTTGTATAGCTTAAACGCTAACGGTATGCCAATTGCTATGGGCTCATTTGATGCCAGTATTAGTTATAAAACTAGCAAAGGAATTTATCTTAATGCAGGGTATTTGGGCTCTTTGGGTTCATCTGCTTACCAAAACAACGCGATTAAAATGGGTTTGAGTTTAGCTTGGTAAAAGTGCGACTTTTATAACGATGGGATGCCGGAATAAGCAGAGCCGAAGCGCACAATTGACTTAGAAATGAACACATCCCACACAAACCGTAACAATTCCCTGGTCTTATTTAATCTATAATCGGAAAACCGCCTTAACCTACTGAATCTAATTATGGAATCCATCGATTTAAGCAATCCCGAGTTTTACATCAACCGTGAACTTAGCTTGTTAGAGTTTAATGTTCGAGTTCTGGCACAGGCATTGGATGAGTCTTTGCCTTTGTTGGAACGATTGAATTACTTATGTATCTCCTGCTCCAATCTCGATGAGTTTTATGAGGTGCGAGTGGCTAGTTTATTGCAGATGGCGGAGATGGATGCCAATGTGATTAGTAGTGATGGTTTAACCATTAACGAGCAGCTGGAGAAAATTTCCGACAAAGCCCATGCCTTGGTCAGTGAGCAATACCGGATTTTGAATCAGGTGTTAATCCCGCGTTTAGAGGCCGATAACATCCGCTTTTTACGTCGCGATAACTGGACGCCGGCACAACGTAGCTGGTTGGAAAAATACTTTAACGAAGAGTTATTACCGATTTTGACACCCGTGGGTTTGGATTCAGCTCACCCGTTTCCGCGGATTCTGAATAAAAGTTTAAATTTCATCATTTCTTTAACCGGCAAAGACGCCTTTGGTCGTAATAGTGGTCGGGCAGTTTTGCAAGCACCACGCGCCCTACCTCGTATTATCCAATTGCCGGCTGCCGAAACCGAAAGCGGTCCTTATGACTTTGTGTTTCTGTCGTCGATCATTCACGCTTTTATTAATGATTTATTCCACGGTATGACTGTCAAAGGTTGTCATCAATTTCGCGTGACTCGAAACAGCGACTTTTTCGTTGATGATGATGCGATTGACGATTTGATGATGGCGGTGGAAGGCGAATTAGCGATGCGTAACTACGGTGACGAAGTGCGTTTAGAGATTGATGCCAACTGCCCCGAAGAAACGGTCAATTTCTTGATGGCACGGTTTGATTTAACCGCGTCCCGGTTATTTTTAGCGGAAGGACCGGTTAACTTAAGCCGTATTCAAACCATTTATAATTTAATCGACCGCTCTGAATTAAAGTTCCCTACCTTTAAACCGAGTACTCCCAATTGCTTTGCTCGTAATAAAGACTTTTTTGCCAGCATCCGCAAACACGATATTTTGTTGCATCATCCTTATGAATCGTTCTCGCCAGTGGTGGAATTTATCCGCCAAGCAGCGGCTGATCCTGATGTGCTGGCAATTAAACAGACTTTGTATCGCACCGGTGTTGATTCGCCGGTGGTGGCTGCTTTAATCAAAGCCGCTAAAGCCGGTAAAGAAGTGACGGTGGTGATTGAGCTGCGTGCGCGGTTTGACGAAAAAGACAACATTGGCTTGGCGGCTAAACTGCAAGAAGCGGCAGCCCATGTGGTGTACGGGGTGGTCGGTTATAAAACCCATGCCAAAATGTGTTTGGTGCTGCGCAAAGAAGGTAACCAATTACGCAATTATGTGCATTTAAGCACTGGTAACTATCACCCAAAAACCGCCAAGCTCTATACCGACTATGGGTTGTTTACCTGTGAAAAAGAATTAGGCGAAGACGTGCGCCGCGTGTTTATGCAGCTGACCAGTTTGGGCAAGGTAACCAAGCTCAACAAATTGCTGCAATCCCCGTTTACCTTGCATCCGGGCTTAATCAAAATGATTGATAAAGAAGCCGATCATGCTCGTAAAGGTAAGCCTGCGAAAATTATTATCAAGGTCAATGCGATTGTCGAAGAGCAAGCGATTCAGGCCTTGTATCGCGCTTCACAGGCTGGGGTAAAAATTAAATTGATTGTACGCGGGATCTGCTGTTTGCGACCTGGGATTCCAGGCATTTCCGATAATATTGAAGTCCGTTCTATCGTCGGACGGTTTTTGGAACACACGCGAATTTATTCGTTTTATAACAATGGCGACTGGGCGGTTTATGCCTCTAGCGCCGATTTAATGACCCGCAATATGTTTAAGCGGGTTGAAGTCTGCTTCCCGATTAGCGATAAAAAATTAGCTGAACGGGTGTTGAATGACTTACAAGCCTATAAACAAGATAATTCACAAGCGTGGTTGTTGCAAACCGATGGTCAATATCAACGTTTGCAACCCGGCACTGATCCAGTATTTCAAGTTCAAACCGAATTATTAAAAAGCTTTGCTAACAGGACTTAATCGACATGCCAGCATCTCGCAAATTGCGCCAAGTGGTTTTGGACACAGAAACGACTGGCATTAATCCCAAAGAAGGCCACCGGATTATCGAAATAGGTTGTGTTGAGCTGATTAATCGCCGCTTAACCCAAAATCGTTTCCATGTTTACATCAATCCTGAACGTGAAATTGATGCAGGGGCGATTGAAGTGCATGGCATTACCAACGAGTTTTTACGCGATAAACCCAAATTTGCTGATGTGGTCGATGACTTTTTAGCCTTTGCCAAGGGGGCTGAATTGATTATTCACAATGCACCGTTTGACGTTGGCTTTTTAAATCACGAATTGAGTTTGCTGAATCATAGCGCTGGCGCTATCGAAGCTCAGTGTGGCGTGCTCGATACTTTAGCTTATGCGCGTAAAAAACACCCTGGTGCCCGTAATAGCTTGGATGCTTTGTGTAAGCGTTATGGCATAGATAACAGCCATCGTGAATTGCATGGCGCGTTATTGGATGCCGAGATTCTGGCTGATGTCTATTTGCTGATGACCGGGGGTCAGTTTTCTTTATTAGAAGACAATGACGGCGATAACGCCGAACAAAAAGGAATTGTTCGCTTATCGGCAGATCGAGCACCTTTAAAAATTATTAGCTGTTCTGCGGAGGAGCTTGAAGCGCATGAGCAAAGTCTGGCAAAAATTGCTAAGGCCAGCGGTGGCAATTGTGTTTGGCAGCGTTAATAGTTAATTGATAAACAGCGTTTGCCAACAAGACTGAACAAACGCTGTTTTAATTTCAATGTTTAGAAAATCGTTTCGGCGCTATAGCCTTCATCTTCAATCATCTGTTTAAGTTTTTTCAATCCATCTAATTGAATTTGCCTGACTCGCTCCCGAGTGACGCCAATTTCAGATGCAACTTGTTCTAAAGTCGCGATTTCAAATCCGCATAAACCATAGCGTCTGCAAATCACATCTCGTTGCTTGTCGGCCAGTTGTTGCACCCACTTAGCAACGTGGTGACCAATAAAGCTGGCTTGAATCTGATCTGCTTCAGTGGGTTTTTCGGTTTCAGCAATGTTGTCTAGCAGATTTTTTTCGGTATCTATAGTAACCAGCAAATTGGCGAAACCCTGCTCAAATGTTCTTACGTCAAGGAAGAGGGCGCCACGCCTGCTGGCTTTGCCGGCGTCTTTGGTCAAATCGCGCAACAGTACTTCGATCGCTACGGCGACCAGTCTGATGCCCTGGCCGCCATCTCTGCCAAGAACCATGCGAACGGCGTGCGCAACCCCTATGCACACATGCGCCGCGATTTGGGCTTTGACTTCTGTCGCACGCCCTCCGAGAAAAATCCCTTTGTGGCGGGCCCCTTGAAACGCTCCGACTGCTCTTTGGTGTCGGACGGCGCCGCAGCCTTGGTCATTTCCATGTCTCCCTCGG
>JBJSYX010000388.1:0-3645 GCA_046090005.1 Methylomonas sp.
TCACAAGAGGTTTCTATGCCTAAAACGTACATTAAGTTTTTGAAAAATTTATTTTGCGGGTATAATCGAGAGTTTTCAGCGGGCTTTGTTGGCCGTTGGGTCAATAAAATACTAACATAAATCGGATTATTGATAATGCCATCAGTTAAAGTTAAAGAAAACGAACATTTTGACGTTGCTATTCGTCGTTTTAAACGTGCTTGTGAAAAAGCCGGTGTTTTGGCAGAAGTTCGCCGCCGCGAATTCTATGAAAAACCAACTACCGAACGTAAACGTAAAGGTGCAGCTGCTGTAAAACGTCACTTGAAAAAATTGGCTCGTGAGCGTTATGCGTTGAAAAACCTACGTCGTGGTCGTCCACAAATCTAAGGTCGATTGACTATGGATTCATTAAAAAAACGTATCACGGATGATATGAAAGCAGCTATGAAGAGTGGTGAAAAATCCCGTTTAGGGGTTATTCGCATGATTCTGGCTGCAATCAAACAGGTTGAAGTTGATGAGCGCGTTGAGTTGGGCGATGACAGAATTCTTGTTGTCCTTGACAAAATGCTTAAGCAACGTCGCGAATCAATCAAGCAATTTCGTGATGCTAGTCGCAATGATTTAGCTGAAATCGAAGAGGCCGAAGTAGTCGTGATTCAAGATTACTTGCCTCAACAATTAAGCGAAACCGAAATTGATGAAATGGTTGCTAAAGCGATTGCTGAAACCGGTGCAACTTCGATCAAAGACATGGGGGCTGTTATGGCTGTACTCAAACCGCAAATGCAGGGGAGAGCAGATATGGCTGTAGTCAGTGTAAGAATTAAGGCTGGATTCGTCGCTTAATATCTTTATCGGATATGTCCGGTAGGATTCCTAGGCAGTTTATAGATGACCTATTAGTGCGGGTCGACATTGTCGATCTAATCGACTCGCGCGTCCCTCTTAAGAAAGTGGGTAGTAACTTTGTTGCTCGATGCCCCTTTCATACCGAAAAAACTCCGAGTTTCTCTGTTAATCGTAGTCGCCAGACTTATCATTGTTTTGGATGTGGTGCGGGTGGTAATGCGATTAGTTTTTTAATTGATTATGCGCATCTTGGTTTCGTTGAAGCGGTTGAAGATTTAGCGGCTTTTGTTGGTGTTGATGTGCCAAGGGAAGTGGTTGATCAGGTTGATTTTGCTGCCAAGCAAGATTCTTCGAGGCTTTATGCCCTGCTGGAACAGGTTGCTGCTTTCTATGTCGAGCAATTGCGTAGCAATGAAGGCAAGGTTGCAATCGAATATCTCAAGCAGCGAGGATTGACGGGCGAAATTGCTCGTGATTTTGGTTTGGGTTATTCGCCAAATAGCTGGGATGCTTTGCTGGCCAGGTTTGATCAACAAACCTTGGTGGATGCTGGTATGTTGGTCGTCAAAGAAGATGGCAAGGTTTATGACCGTTTTCGCGGTCGGTTGATGTTCCCGATTCGTGATAAACGCAAGCGGGTTATCGGTTTTGGTGGTCGGGTTTTAGATGATTCTTTGCCCAAGTACTTGAATTCTCCAGAAACGGACATATTTTCTAAAGGCAAAGAAGTTTATGGTTTGTGTGAGCTTTTAGAGTACAAGGTCAAGCCTGAACGAATTTTGATTGTTGAAGGCTATATGGATGTCATCGCTTTGGCTCAGTATGGTGTTCATAATGCGGTTGCTGCTTTAGGTACTGCGACTTCAAAAGTGCATATGGATTTGTTGTTTCGCTTTGCTTCTGAATTGGTGTTTTGCTTTGATGGCGATAATGCTGGGCGGCAAGCGGCTTGGAAAGCGGTTGAAGCGGCTCTGCCAAGTTTACGCGATGGCCGACAAATTAAAATTATGCTGTTGCCACAAGGTCATGATCCCGATTCATTGATTCGCGAAGAAAGTTTGCATGGTTTTGAATCTCGAATTGCTGATGCGCTGGTGTTGTCGGATTATTTTTTCGAGCATCTAAGTGAAGGTTTAAATTTGGCAACGGTTGAGGGCAAAGCAAAATTGCTATCTGTTGTAAGGCCGCAGTTGGAAAAAATGCCGCGTGGTTTTTTTAGGGAAATGATGTTTAGCCGTTTGCGTGAATTGACGGGCGCTAAATTGCAAGATGCGGTTAGTCCTAGTCAGTCGCAAATACATGGAAAAGGCAAAGTGCAAAGTGCAAGCATGATGAGGAAGGTTTTGGCTTTGCTATTGCAGTATCCGCAGTTAGCTCAAAAAGCCGAACAACAGGTGCTTGAGCTTGTTGATGTCAATTTGGCAGGGATGGATTTACTAAAACAGGTATTAGATGTTATTGCTCGGGAACAAACAAAGACCAGTGCGGTCTTAATTGAGTTTTTTCGTGGTTCGGAGCATGAGAAAGTTGTTAATGCCTTGTCAAACTTGGTTTGGGAAGTCCCCGAGTTTAATGCAGAAGCCGAATTTAGTGGCGCTTGGGAACAATTGTTAAGACAGATACAAGAAAATAGGATGGCTGCCTTGATTGAGAAATCAAGCAGAGGCGAAAGCCTGACAGCGGATGAGTTGAAAATTTTTAAGCGGGGCGGCAAAACCAATCTGTGATGACAGTTTGATTTTGAGTCTCTATAATGCCCTGTTCTGCCGAGCTTGGTGCTGAAAACGTATTGTGAGTTAAAAATGAATCAGGAACAACAGCAATCTCAACTTAAACAGCTAATTGCAAAAGGCAAAGCACAAGGTTATTTAACCTATGCGGAAGTGAATGATCATTTGCCTAGTGACATCATGGATCCTGAGCAACTTGATGACATCATTGCCATGTTTAACGATATGGGGATTCAGGTTTTGGAAGCCGCCCCTGACGATGATGATTCCACTATTACTTCTGATGTCGCTATTTCTGCTGACGATGACGAAGAGGTTGCTGAAGTTGCGGCGCTTGCTTCGGTTGATAGTGAGTTTGGCCGTACGACTGATCCTGTCCGTCTTTATATGCGAGAAATGGGCTCTGTTGAACTGTTAACTCGCGAAGAAGAATTAAAAATTGCTAAGCGTATTGAAGAGGGCCAGCGTCAAGTTGTTGATGCTATTGCTCGCTCTGGCTTTATTGTTCAATCATTTGTCGAAACTTTTGATCAGTTGCAAAATGAAGAGGCTGGTTTGCGCCTCAGTGATTTGGTCTTAGGCTTCGTTGATTTAACAGAAATGGCTGAAGAGTTAGTCGCTGATGATTTGGATGATGCTGCTCCAGTCGAAGAAACTGAAGATGAAGAAGCTGAAGTTGTTGGTTATGATGAAGTAAAGGTCAAAGTTGATCTAATCAGAAAGGCATTAAAATCAGCTAATTCAGCAATCAAAAAACACGGCTATGGACATGAAAAAGCTGAAAAAGCTTTAGAAGCTGTGAGTGAAGTGTTTTCTGAGTTGAAATGGTCGCCTCAATATTTGAAACGCATGGTCAGTATTTCTGAGGATTTGATTGTTGCTATTCGTGATCAAGAGAAAATCATTCTCGATATTTGCGTTAAAAAAGCCAAAATCCCAAGAAAAGACTTTATTAACGCTTTTACCGAAAACGAAGCAAGCAACGAGTGGCTTGATCAGTATTTGGAAAGTCATCCTCAATATAAAGACGCCGTGGCGCCTTACAAAGAGAAGGTTAAAGCGGCGCAACAAAAATTGGCCG
>JBJSYX010000389.1:0-3573 GCA_046090005.1 Methylomonas sp.
GTTTCAAGAGTGCCGAAAACAGAACACAGAAATCTTTACAAGGTTTTCCATGTATCCGCGGCGAAACTGTTCATGGTTTTAGAGTTAACAAAGTCATTAAAAAGATACAGACTAACGGTTTTGATACCGTAGATGAAGCCAAAGAAACATTGATAAAGATGGCAAAAGAAAGCGGTGGAAACGCCATATTTAACTACATATGGCATCGCGAAAGCGATTTAGAGGACGAATATTTCTTAATTTGGTACCAAGGCAAACGCAGAGTTACATATTTCTGGGCGGAGGGCACTGTAGTTCAACTAATATCGACATAATTACTTGAGAAGTACAGTAAAGATGTTCAATGATAGAGAAGAACATCTTATTAGCGAATTCTTCTCTTGGCCATTCGCTCGAAGGCAGGAATCCAGACTTCGAAGCCAACCACCTAGATTACCGCCTTCGAGGGAATGACGGTTACATCGAAATCATTAATGATTAACAAGCAAATCAATTAATATGCCGCCACTGCAGCGCCTTATTATGAAAATCATCAAAATCAGCGATTAACTCGCAATTACTTGGCACCATCGGTTTTTGGCTCAACCAACACGAAACCCCGCGCCCCGCTAACCAAATCGTCACCTCAGTCTGGCTTAAAGCTTCCATCACCGCATTTAACTGCGCCATTGTTTCTGGATCAGACGGCGACTTTAACAAGCTCAACACCACGATATTCACTTCGAGCTTTTTAGTCGCTTCAATAATATCAAAGGCTGGTACATCAGCCCCCAAGTAATAACAGTTGTACTGTTGTTCGGCAGCTAATAAAGATGACATCAACAAACCAAACTCGTGCGGTTCACCGCTGGGGGTCGCAAACAACATACTGGCGCGATTGGCGGATAAATTGTGGACGTTGTTGACCATACTCAACAAAATCCGTTTCACACTGGCCGAAAAAATATGCTCTTGAGCAATATTAATCTTACCTTCATGCCACAACTGGCCGACATGCACCAAAGCCGGCGCCAAAATATCCCTAACATAAATCAGCGGCTCACTGGAAATCAAAGCTCGCTTTAACAATTGTTCGCAGCGATCAATCCGGTAATGCAACAAAGCTTCAACAATCTGCTCAGAAAATTGATTCTTCTGCTCAACCTGCTCTTCAGCACCATTGGCTAATTTTTGTAATTGTTCAATGTCTAAACTAGAAACTTTACTAATCGCATGACCTTGACGCGTCAAACACGCCAAAAGCGTGAGCTTTTCTAAGTCTTGTTGCGAATAAGTACGGTGTCCACCCGCCTCACGCCGAGGCGCGATCACTTGGTAGCGACGCTCCCAAGCCCGCAGAGTTTCTACGCCCAAACCTGTCAAAACTGATATTGATTTAATCGAATACATTTTTGTTTATGTTTTGTACAATAATTTTCTTGACAATTATTGTACATCAAGATAACTTAACTACCAACCTAATTGATGAACGGGAATTGAGCCATGGCCTTACGACATCTGAATCCAATCAACGACAACGCTATCCAACTGATGGCTGATCCTTTAATCTCCGCTGCGCCTTGGCTTGAAATCGCAGACGAAAGTCTCGAAACCAAAGCGGAACCAGCTGTACAGCCTGTACAGGCACTGGCAGAAGAAATGGAAGTAGCCAGAAAAAAATTACTCCATCTATTACTAGAGAAAGATTTCGTCGCCAAACTACTCAGCGAACAACTCATAACTAAAGCTGAAGAAGGGGTTGATTATTCACTGAACAACAGTGAAAAAACCGTACACCAAGAACCTGTACAAGAATTAGAGTTTGTACAGGTTAACACAATCGAAGAATTGGTTGTTGATCAAAAACCAGCAGCAATCGCTAACCAGCGGGATTACAACTTGCAACAAGCACACATTTTCCCAGTGTTCTTGTTAAAGATTGCCGAGCAAGCGCAAAAGAAATTGGCTGAACCTGAATACACTGACGTTGCCTACAGAAGCCGTTTGATTGCTTATCGGATGAATTTGCAACAAGTCAGACAAAAAATGATTGCCAGCAATACAGGACTGGTGGCGTTCGTGGCTTGTAAATACAAAACTCAATGCTTAAGTTTTGAAGACTTAATGCAAGAAGGCAGCATTGGTTTAATCAAAGCCGTTGACCGCTTCGATGCTAGTCGCGGCATTCGTTTTTCCACTTATGCAATTTTCTGGATTAAACAAGCCATTTCGCGCTTGATTGTTAAACAGGAAAAAGTCGTGCGTTTACCGATTGCACTCGCCGAGAAAGCTTCAGTGGTTTTTGAAGTGATGCGCAATAGCTATTTGGAACACAATCGCTGGCCCAGCTTGTTAGAAATAAAAGCTCAATGCGATTTATCAATGGATGACATTAAAACCATCAGTAGTTATTATCAGTCCACGCATTCATTAGATTCTGCCCAATCTGATGACGGTGACGATCAAACCTTGATGGCCACTTTGCCACAACATCAATTTGCTCAACCACTAAATGAACTAATTGACTCAAATCTAAGCCTATATATAGGTAAGGTTGTCGCCAGTCTTCCAGAAAAAGAAGCGGCTATATTGAATATGCGTTTTGGCTTGCAAAATCATCACGAGATGACTTTACAAGCCATCGCAGATCAACTGCATGTGACCAGAGAAAGGGTCAGACAAATCCAGAACGATGCTTTAAAAAAATTAAAACAGCAGTTCGGTTACGACTTGTTGCCGTTTCTTGAGCCCAATCAAGGCTAAAAAACGCAAGAAACCCTAACAGGCAAGCTGCAATTACAAGAGGAGTGATTTATGTCATCAGAAAAACCTAACACCACCAACCAAACACCGCCACCCGATTGGAAAGCCGAGTTTGATAAACATTGGCATAAAGTCAGTCAACGCAGCGCGGATTTTTATAACGAGCATAGACAGCTGTTTAAATTATCCAACATTGGTGCAGCTTTGGGCGGCGCAATGGCTTTGACTTGGCTTGCCAGCGGTGTTTACATTGTTGACGAAGGTAACCGTGGCGTGGTCACACGTTTTGGTGCTTACAGCGAAACTACCCAACCGGGTCCACATTGGCATATGCCTTTGCCGATTGAAAAAGTCAAAATCGTTAACGTTGAACAACAACGCTTTATCGAAGTTGGCTACCGCGATTCTAGCCGATTTGCTAAAGCGGCAACGATTCCACAAGAATCTTTGATGCTGACCAGCGACGAGAACATTATTAATGTCCGTTTAGCCGTTCAATACCAAATCAACAACGCGAAAGATTATTTATTTAATGTTAAAGACAACGAAGCGACCTTGAAACAATTAACCGAAAGCGTTGAACGCGCGGTGATTGGTCGCAACAACATGGACTTCGTATTGACCGAAGGCCGTAGCGAAATCGTTGCCGAAATCAAACGCGAAATCCAAAGCGCAATGGACGACTACCATGCAGGTATCACCATCGCCAGCGTTAACTTACAAGATGCTCAGCCACCAGAAGAAGTACAAGGTTCTTTCGAAGATGCGATTCGCGCTCGCGAAGACAAACAACGCTTAATCAATGAAGCCGAAGCCTATAGCAACGAAATC
>JBJSYX010000390.1:0-2501 GCA_046090005.1 Methylomonas sp.
CCCTTGCTTTAGCCACTATCGCCCTCAATCGTGGCGAAACAATCAATAGTTTATGGTTAGTGATTGCCGCACTGTGCGTCTATGCCGTGGGTTACCGATTTTATAGCGCTTTTATCGCCGCCAAAGTCTTGGTATTGGATGCTAGCCGCGCCACCCCTGCCGAACGTTACAACGACGGCCATGACTTTATGCCAACTCACAAATGGGTGGTGTTTGGTCATCATTTCGCCGCCATTGCTGGCCCCGGGCCATTGATTGGCCCGACTCTAGCCGCGCAATTTGGTTATTTACCTGGCACCTTGTGGATTTTAATCGGCGCGGTGTTAGGCGGTTGCGTGCAGGATTTTGTCACGCTGTTTTTCTCGGTACGCCGTGATGGTCGCTCGCTGGGACAAATGGCCAAAGACGAATTAGGCGTCATTGGCGGTTCGGCAGCGATGATTGGGGTGATGATGATTATGATTATCCTGATTGCGGTGTTGGGCTTAGTGGTGGTCAATGCCATGAAACATAGCCCTTGGGCAACTTCGACCGTGGTCGCAACGATTCCAATTGCCGTATTGATGGGTTGTTATTTGCATCATTTGCGTCCAGGCCGAGTGTTAGAAGCCACTCTAATCGGTGTTTCGCTATTGATTTTTGCGGTAGTTGGCGGCGGCTGGATTGAAAACAACCCAAGCTTACGCAGCTGGTTTGATTATGACGCCCCCGAATTAGCCTTAATGGTGATTGGCTACGGTTTTGCCGCAGCGGTGTTGCCGGTTTGGTTGTTGTTAGCGCCGCGCGATTATTTATCTACATTTATGAAACTCGGCACCATCGCTGCATTAGCAGTGGCGATTATCGTGCTACGTCCTGATTTAAAAATGCCCGCCCTCACCCCGTTTATCGACGGCAGTGGGCCGATTTTTGGCGGTAAATTATTTCCGTTTGTGTTTATCACTATCGCTTGTGGTGCGATTTCCGGTTTCCACAGCTTAATTGCTTCCGGCACCACGCCAAAATTATTAGCTAACGAACAAGACGCGCGTTTTATTGGTTACGGCGCGATGGCGATGGAATCGTTTGTGGCGATTATGGCGATGATTGCTGCCACCGTTTTAGAGCCTGGGGTGTATTTTGCCATCAACAGCCCAGCCGGTATCGTCGGCGCTGATCCTATCGTTGCAGCGGCGAAAATCAGCAGTTGGGGTTTTGCGGTCAATGCCGAACAAATGCAGCAATTAGCGCAAACCATGGGCGAATCAACGTTGTTTGCCCGCACCGGCGGGGCACCTTCGTTGGCGGTGGGGATGGCGAGTTTATTTGCCAAAGTATTTGGTGAACATTTACTCGCCGCTTGGTATCACTTTGCGATTATGTTCGAGGCTTTGTTTATCTTGACCACCTTGGACGCAGGCACTCGGGTGGCGCGGTTTATGTTGCAAGATATTGTCGGCAATTTCCGCCAAACCGCTGGCAAAGCCAACGTCTTGCTAACTAGCGGCGCGGTGGTGGGCGCTTGGGGCTATTTCCTGTACATGGGCACCATCGACCCTTTAGGTGGGATTAATAGCTTATGGCCGTTATTTGGGATTGCTAATCAAATGTTGGCAGCGATTGCCTTGTGTGTCGGCACCACAATTCTGGTCAAATCTGGCAAGTTGAAATACAGTTTGTTGATGGTAAGTCTGATGTTCAGCAAGTTCGCAATGAATTAACCACACCTTCTTATGTGTTGTTAAACGCTAAAACAGGCTACCAATGGAAAAATCTGAGTATCGATGTTGGTTTGGATAACGTATTGGATAAACAGTATTACCATCCTTTAGCTGGCGCTTATACCGGTGATTACTATGCGATGAGTATTACCAATCCTGACACGGGGTTTAAAAATAACCGCAATATCCCTGGCATGGGTCGATCGGTATTTGTGGGTATGTCTTTAACTTACTAAGCCTCAAAACCAAGCCTCTTGGCGATCAAATCAACAAGAGGCTTATTTATCAATGGCAAAAAATCAATCCCTAACCCAGTCCTCGACCAATCGACTTGGCACGTGCTCAGCTTCACTGGATTGCGGATAGTTTTTGCCAGCGATAATGCAATAAATCACTCGCAAAGTATCGGCAACCAATAACCAAGTAATCAACATAAAGACACTGGTTAAACCTGCGTTTAAATAATCATTAAAAATCAAACTTGGCGCTTTGCTGGCTAAGTCAGTTGATAAACTGCCATTGGCTAATTTCTGGCTTAGATCATTGGCATGAGCCAAAAAAACCCACCCGTAAATCGTCGGCAAATAATTTTTCCCATGCCGCGCTACTGGTGACAATAATCAGCCAGCTTAACGGCACAGCGGTGACCCAGCTGTATTTCAATTTGCCGGATTTGACCAAAATCGTGGTGCCGACACACAAGGCAATCGCCGCCAACATTTGATTAGCAATCCCAAATAACGGCCATAAGCTATTAATCCCACCTAAAGGGTCGATGGTGCCCATGTACAGGAAATAGCC
>JBJSYX010000391.1:0-3930 GCA_046090005.1 Methylomonas sp.
TTTGCCGGTTTAATAGCAGATGACACAGCGCTGGCGTCAAAGTCAGCGCCACCAACAAGGACATCAGAATCGCCAAAATGTAGGAATACCCCAGCGGTGCAAACAAGCGCCCCGCCACGCCGGTCAAGGTTAGTAACGGCACAAACACCAAGGCGACAATAAAACTGGCATAAACCACCGAGCCGCGCACTTCCATCGAAGCTTGGTAAATCACTTTCACCAAACTCTCGGGCTGGGCTTGCAATTGATTTTCCCGTAAACGCCGGAAAATATTTTCGGTGTCGATAATGGCATCATCAACCACCTCACCCAAAGCAATCGCCAAGCCACCCAACACCATAATGTTGAGATTAACCCCGTTCTCCAGCAACACAATCAAGGCCGCCATCAACGACAAGGGAATCGCCAACGCTGCAATCAGCGCGGTGCGTAAATTGAATAAAAACAGATACAAAATCAGCAGCACAAAAAAGCCGCCAATCAATAAATGACCGGCCAAATTGCTAACTGAAGTTTCGATGTAATCGGCGGGGCGAAACAGGTGTGAGTAGAAATCAATCGTTTGTTGTTTAAATAACGGCTCGAACTCGGCCAGCACCGCTTCGACTTGACGCGAAACCGACAAAGTATTGGCACCGAACTGACCAATCACCATCATCACCACACCGGGTTTACCCATGATTTGCGCGGCGCTAATTGGCGGCTCGGCGGCATAAGTGATGTCGGCTACCTCGCCTAAGCTAATCGTGCTGCCGTTTTGACGTTTAACAATCAGGGCTTGAAATTGCTCCGGCGTGATGGGCTGGCCGCTAACTTGCAGGGTAAAGCGTTGATTAGTGTTTTCGACAAAACCCGCGCCATTTAACTGCGCGGCACTAGCGGCAGCGTTGACCACATCCTCCATCGCCAAATCAAAGCGCTGCAACACGTCTGGCTTAATCTGGATTTGCAATTGCTGGACATCGCCGCCAAATACATTGACATCGGCAACGCCAGGAATCGACAACAAGCGTGGTGCTAAGGTCCAATCAACAAACGTTCGCAACTCCATCAAGCTTTTGCTGTCCGAATTTAAACCAATCGTTAGCACCGTCGCTGATGATGACGATAAAGGCACCGCGACCGGCACACCAATCCCTGCTGGCAGACGAGCGCTTAAACTCACCAAGCGCTCGCTCAGCAATTGACGATTTCGGTAAATATCGCTGTTTTCGTCAAAAGTCGCAGTGACAATCGACAAGCCTTGAATCGACTGCGAACGCAAAGTCTTTAAACCAATTAAGCCGCTAATCGAGGTTTCAATTTGCTGGGTAACCAATACCTCGACCTGCTCGGCTGACAAGCCTTGCGCTTCGGTTTGGATAATCACTTGTTTCGGGGCGAATTCAGGAAAAATATCCAAGCCCGCACCGGAAAACCGATAAGCACCGTAGACTAAAACCAACAACGCCAAAGCAACCACAATGCCGGAAAAGCGGATGGAAAAACGAACCAGAATTGAAAGCATGAAAATCGTAGAGGGGATTTGAACAGCGGCTATTGTGCCTTGCTGGCTGGGTTTGGTCTATGTTCAGTCTTATTCGAGCATTTGATTGACTTTTTAACTTATCCGGCAATAATCGGCGAAGTGCCTTTGACAATCGCTAAACTTTTCACTACCCAACTCAATAAAATATGAACATAGCGGACACTATTTATCAGCATGTACAAGCTTTACCTCCTGCAAAAGCCTTAGAAGTATTGCATTTTGTTGAGTTTTTAGAGAACAAGCCTGATTTAGCCACTAAATCTAAAACACATAGCAATATGTTAACTTTTTTAGAAAACTTACCAGTCAGCCAACGTAGTGACATAGAAATAAATCAATCTTTTCAATCAATGCGGGATGAATGGGATCAAGCGTGAAATTGTTTTTAGACGCATGTAGCATCATCTATATGCTCGAGTCTCAACAAGAACAAGGCCAACGAACACGTTTTTTGATCAATCAAGCCTTAAAAGCTGGGAACAGAATAGCAATATCCCGTTTATCTCTGTTGGAATGTCGAGTAATGCCTTTGAAATCCAGCGATCAAGCATTATTAGATAATTACGATCAGTTTTTTAATCTACCCGAATTAGAAATTGTCGAAATTAGCCCAAAGGTGATTAATACTGCCACTGATTTGCGTGCAACTTATTCATCAGCACTACGAACCCCCGATGCGATTCAAATGGCTTGTGCATTAACTGCCAACGCTAATCATTTTTTAACCGGGGACAAAAAACTGGCAAACATCGGCAATATTGACGTCATTATTGTTTAGGAAAAACCTAAAACACATCATTCCCAATGGATAAACCTCTATTCGGGATTTAGTATTAAACCTGTTGTATTCACCATGACTATAAACACCTACTTCAACCCCACCTGCCGCGACTGCCCTCGCCTGGCTAGTTTCCTAGACGATGTTAAACAAAAACATCCCGATTACCACGCCTTACCGGTTGCGCCATTTGGTGATGCCAATGCGCGTTTATTAGTCGTCGGCTTAGCACCGGGGATGCACGGTGCTAATGCCACAGGCAGACCGTTTACTGGCGATTATGCGGGGCTGTTGTTGTATCAGGCTTTGTATGATTTTGGTTATAGCAATCAGCTACAGTCGACGGCGTTAAACGATGGTTTAAGCTTGAACAACTGCCGGATTACCAATGCAGTCAAATGTCTGCCGCCACAAAATAAACCAACTGGCGATGAAATTAAACAATGTAATCACTACTTGGCTAAGGAGTTAAAAACCTTGCCGCCCAAATCGGTGATTTTGGCCTTGGGTAATATTGCTCATCAAGCAGTATTACGAGCTTATGGTTTAAAAATCACTGCGGCTAAGTTTGGTCATCATCAAAGCTTTGAATTGCCGGATGGCAACTATTTGGTCAGTTCTTATCATTGCAGCCGTTACAACGTGCAGACCAAACGCTTGAACATGGCAATGTTTGCTGAAGTGTTCGCAACCATAGATCAGTTATTAGCGAAATAACGTGACTGAGACAGCGATTGAAACCGGCATCGAGCCAAGCTTTGATGTTAAAGCCTTTTTAAAGACCCTCACCCAACGCCCGGGCATTTATCGGATGCTCAACGATAAGGGCGAGATTATTTATATTGGTAAAGCGAAAAATCTAAAAAATCGGGTTTCCAGTTATTTTAGAAATCAAAACGCTTCACCCAAACAACAGGCGATGGTAGCGAAAGTGGCGGGAATTGAGGTTACCGTCACCCACACCGAAGGCGAAGCGCTGTTATTAGAAAGTCAGCTGATTAAGCGCCACAAGCCGCGCTACAACATCAGTTTGCGTGATGATAAAACCTATCCTTATGTGTTTATCTCCAGTTTTCACGATTTCCCGCAAATCACCTTTCATCGCGGTGCTAAAAAACGCAAAGGCCAGTATTTTGGCCCCTACCCTAGCGCCAGCGCAGTCAAAGAAACCTTGCAGTTGTTACAAAAAATCTTTCCGGTTCGCCAATGTGAAGATACTTATTACAACAGCCGTTCACGACCTTGCTTACAACATCAAATCGAACGCTGCACCGCGCCTTGCGTGGGTTTGATTGATAAAGCCAGTTATAAAGCCGATGTCGATAACAGTATTTTGTATCTGGAAGGCCAAGGCGGTTTGTTGATTGATCGCTTGGTGGCAAAAATGGAAACCGCGTCGAATCAGTTGGAGTTTGAACAAGCGGCGGCTTATCGCGACCAGATTTTTCGTTTGCGAGCGGTGATAGAAAGCCAATGCGTAGAAGGCGAACGCGGCGATGTCGATATTATTGCGTGTGCCAGCAAAGGCGATGTCGCTTGCGTACAGGTGTTTTTTATTCGCAATGGGCAAAATCTCGGCAATCGCCAGTTTTACCCAAAAATGGGTGAGGACAATAATCCTGCG
>JBJSYX010000392.1:0-3646 GCA_046090005.1 Methylomonas sp.
TCTAAAGAAACGCCGTGTTCAGGGCAGCGAGGAATCCCGACCCGGGCGTATAGCAAGCGCAAATAATCATAGATTTCGGTGATAGTGCCGACAGTGGAGCGGGGATTATGCGAGGTGGATTTTTGCTCAATCGAAATCGCCGGTGACAAGCCTTCGATATGATCAACATCGGGCTTTTCCATCATCGACAAAAACTGCCGAGCGTAAGCGGATAAGGATTCAACATAACGCCGCTGGCCTTCTGCGTAAATGGTGTCAAACGCTAATGACGATTTGCCTGAGCCAGATAAACCGGTCATCACGATCAAACTATCGCGGGGAAGGTCTAGGTCGATGTTTTTAAGATTGTGAGTACGAGCGCCACGAATACTGATGGTGTCCACTGAGCTGAATTCCTGCAATAAGAGAAGCTGATACTATACTGGGCTTTGCTTGAATTAGGCAAAGGGTAGAGGGGAGGGTAAGTGATGCTATAACTGGCTGTCGGCTGTAGCTCTTTCAGGAACGGTCAAGTTAATAACGTATAATGCTCAATTGGGCTGGATTCCAGTAATTTTCAATTAACTAGAAAAATAAGTCAGATTACTGATTGGTGACTTGATAACTAAATGAAAACTATGTCTATTAATATTATTGTTGTCGAAGATTATAAGCCTTTGTGTGACGTATTTATATATTATCTATCTAATAATGGATATTCAGCAACAGGTGTTGAGTCTGCTGTAGAGTTGGATGAGTATTTTGCAAGGCATTATGCTAATTTATTGATTCTTGATATTAATTTGCCTGGGGAAGATGGTTTTAGTATTGCTCGGCGATATAGGGCTAATTATCCTGAGGTTAATATTATTATGTTAACTACCAAGCATGAGGTTAATGATAGGATTACCGGTTATGAAAGTGGTGCAGATATTTATTTGTCGAAACCTGTGTCTGTTGAAGAGTTGGCAGCCGCTATTTTTAGTATTAAAAGGCGAGTTGCTTATAGTATTAACCCTGATAACCAAATTAAATTTAATGTTATAAAAAGAGAAGTATCAAGTGATCAGCAATTAGTTCAGTTAACTAGGCAGCAAGCAAAGATATTAAATGGTCTGATTCAATCGCCCAAAAAATGCCTAAATCATCAAGAATTGTTAAGGTTGATTAATAAAATCTATTCAGAAACCAATCAAAAAGCACTGGCTGTTTGTATTTTTCGACTTAATAAAAAACTTTCAGAAATTGGATTAAATGGTGTTGCTATTAAAAGCGACTGGAATCAAAGTTATCAACTTACTGAGAATATTGTGATAATTGCAAGTTGATTTTTTCAGGGTTAATTAGAACAGAATATGTTGGAAAATAAACGATTGAGTCTTGTTCGTATCATGACTGTTAAAGATTTTTTTCAGTTCATTATTTTATTGATTTTATTTTCAATAACAAAAGTCGGTTTTGCTGAGGACGATTTTATAATTAATAAGGCTTATTTTGAAGATTAATCAAATTTATTGCAGTTAGAAGCGGTTAGAAAACAAAGCTTTATTGAATATGATGGTTTTTTGGCAAAAGGGTATAACGATTCGGCATTTTGGCTTCGACTAAAAGTTGACCCTAAAAAACATTTATCAAAAAAGTCAGATTTGAATGATTATTTGGTTATGGTTATTCGTCCTGCGAATCTTGATGAAATTCAAGTTTATGATCCTTTAGATAGTGAAAATGTACCTTATTTATTGGGTGATACTATAGAAGTTGATCGAAATTATAAAAATCAAAATCAATCTTTAAATATTAATAAAATTATTGCTAGAGGTGATGCGCCTAGGGATATTTGGTTAAGGTTGAAAACTAGCGGTGCTAATTTAATTGATGTAAGAGCTTATATTCAAAGTGATGTCTATAGGTTCGAAAAAAAACGAGAGTTTTTATACGAATTTAATATTGCCTATTGTTTGTTTTTTCTGATATGGTGTTTGTATTGTTTAACGTTTTCAAAAAAGACAGTTATTGTTGCATTTGCTATTAAGCAGGTTTTTGGGTTAACTTTGACTATATTGTTATATGGATATTTTAGATTTTTATTTTCGGACGATTTTTCGGCAGCCTTTATCGATAAGCTCTCCAGTAGTAATGTTATTCTTTATGGCACGGCTTCTGTTTATTTTGATTATGCTTTGCTTAAAGAGCTGCAATCAAAAAAACAAGGCTCAAAGATATTGCTGCTGTTGATTTTATGTTGTCCATTTGAATTATTGCTTTTGTATTCTGGATTTGCAATGTATGCTTTGCAATTGAATATGATTATTACGGCAATTAGTCCGTTTTTTAGTTTTTTTATTGCTGTTTTTTATAAGGGTGATATATTAAAATCACAGGACCGGTCTTTAGTCTTGTCTTACAATATATTGCTATTTTCGTATTTTTTAATTTCTATACTTTCTATATTGTTCCTGTTGTCTATTTTTGGGTTTCTACCTTTTGATGAGCGAGTTTTAAATGGTAGGGTGATGCAAGGTTTTATTGCTGGTATATTGCTAATTACCGTATTGCGAATTCATTCTAATCAGATAGAAAAAAATCGCCAGTTAGCGATTAAAAAAATAGAACTTAAACAGCAAGAGCTTGATATTGAATGGCAGCATCAAGAGGAAAAAAGTCAGTTTTTGGGCATATTGGCGCATGATCTTAAAACGCCGCTTGCATTGATTAAAATGGTTTTAGGTATTAAAGATTTTTCGGTAGATCATATAAATTATTTAAATAATGCAGTCAATGATATGAATTCTGTTATTGAACGCTGTTTACAAGTTTCTGAACTTGAAGAAAGAAAGTTATCATTAATTTTTACAGAAATTAATCTATTAAATGTGTTGAATGAATTGAAAAAGCAAAGTCCTGCACACAGAAGGATTAATGTTAATTGTGATAAATCATTGACCCTTCAAACCGATGATCAAATTTTGCAAATTATTTTATCTAATCTTATTGATAATGCTAATAAATATAGTGCATCTCATACGGGTATTTTTATTAATGTGTCAAGGTGCTTTCACAATAATTGTAATGGTATTGAAATTGCCATTGATAATATCCCCGGTAGCGTCGGTTGGCCGGATCCAGATAAAGTCTTTCAAAAATATTATCGAGCCAATAATCAGCAGTTGTCTGGTTCTGGGCAGGGACTTTATTTGATTAAAAAATTGGCTGTTATACTTAAAGGGTATATTCGTTACATGCCTTATGAAACTCATGTTTCTTTTGTTTTATGGTTGCCGAATAACCCAGTTGAATCTGAAAAACTATCTTTGCCAATAAACTCATAATTTGATCAATGCCAATTGATTAATGATGCTTTACTAACATTCCTCAATCATATTCAATCTGGAGTCTGCTAGCGATAAACTGGTACTATAGCCACCTTTTTGATTCAGGAGTTTTGGTTTGACACAGATTCAGGATATTACCAGTCCAATGACGGCGATGGAGAAGCGCGCAACGGTTTCTCTGGCTAGTATTTATGCTTTGCGGATGTTGGGTTTGTTCATGTTGTTGCCGGTGTTGTCGTTGTTTACCGAGCAAATGCCGGGTTCTACGCCTAAGTTAGTTGGTTTGACGATGGGCATTTACGGTCTGACTCAAGCGGTGTTGCAAATTCCGTTTG
>JBJSYX010000393.1:0-7114 GCA_046090005.1 Methylomonas sp.
CTCGACCCGCCCCAGTTCCTTGAGCTCGCCCTGATGGAGGACCGCGATCCGGTCGCACACGTCCTCCACGTCGGCCAGGAGGTGCGACGACATGATCACCGTCTTGCCCTTCTCCTTGAGCTCGACGATCAGGTCCTTCATCTCGCGGGTGCCGATCGGGTCGAGGCCGCTGGTGGGTTCGTCGAGGATCACCAGGTCGGGGTCGTTGATGAGGGCCTGGGCGACGCCGATGCGGCGCGTCATGCCCTTGGAGTACTCCTTCAGCTGCCGCTTCCGGTCCCGCTCCAGCCCCACGCGCTTGATGAGCGCCGCGGCACGCTCGCGGCGTTCGCCCGGGGGCATGTCGAAGAGCCGGCCATAGAAGTCGAGCGTCTCCTCGGCGTCGAGGAACTTGTAGAGGTAGGACTCCTCGGGGAGGTAGCCGATGCGCTCGTTCTTGGAGACGTCGGTCGCCTCCTTGCCGAAGACGAACGCCTCGCCGCCGGTGGGGAAGATGAGTCCGAGGAGGAGCTTCATCGTGGTCGTCTTCCCCGACCCGTTGGGGCCGAGCAGGCCGAAGATCTCGCCGCGGCGGATCTCGAGGTCGAGGGGCTTGAGGGCCACCTTCTTGCTGCGGCCCCAGAAATCGCGGTACGTCTTGGCGAGGTTGCGGGCCTCGACGACCACCTCGCGGGAGGATTCAGAACCCCCGCGTTCCACCCCGGGCGTTTGCATGGATCGTTCCTCGAGAGAGCCTTCGCCCGGACAGGGCGGCGATGCCGTCGGCGACGGCCCCCAGCCGTCGGAGAGGCCCGCCAACGATGATGTCACCACGTTGTAACGGCAAGTTTCCGCTTGTGTATTCTACTTCTACTTCTACGTCTACGTCTACGTCTACGTCTACGTCTACTTCTACTATGGCTACCGTGATTAATGCGTTAGCCATGCAAGACGCCTTGGAATATCTAGGTCAGCCGGTTCGGGTGATGACCGCACTAAAAATTAACCAAGTCTGTGAAGATTATATTCGCCGTCGTGCGGTAAGACATTTGGAAAAAGGTCGGGTAGCGATTTTCGCTGCTGGTACAGGCAATCCATTTTTTACCACCGACACAGCGGCTAGTTTGCGTGCTATCGAAATTGAAGCACAATTAATGATTAAGGCCACTAAAGTCAAAGGTGTATATTCTGCCGATCCGAATAAAGTGCCTGATGCAGAGTTTTATCCACGATTGACTTATGATGAAGCGATTGACCAGCGCTTGAATGTGATGGACACCACCGCATTAGTGTTATGTCGTGACAACAATCTGCCCATGCGTGTCATGAATATTTTTGAACCGGGAGCAGTGATGCGCTTAATGCGCGGTGAAGATATTGGTTCCCTAATCGAGAGGAAATAGAATGATCAGTGATATTCAACAAGATGCTTCAACCAGAATGCTGAAGAGCATCGAGTCGTTGCAAAAAGCTTTTACCAAAATCAGAACCGGTCGTGCTCACCCGAGTTTGCTTGATCAAATTACGGTGACCTACTACGGTCAAGATTCGCAGTTATCGCAAGTTGCCAATGTGTCTGTTGAAGATGCTAGAACTTTAAAAGTGGTGCCTTGGGAAAAAAGCATGGTGCAAGCGATTGAAAAAGCGATTATGTCCTCAGGTTTAGGCTTAAATCCGGCAACGCAAGGTACTGTGATTCGTATTCCTTTACCTGCATTAACTGAAGAACGTCGTCGTGAATTAGTAAAAATCGTTAAAAATGAGGCAGAACAAGGTCGAGTGGCAATTAGAAATATTCGTCGTGATGCTAATGCTACGATTAAAGATGCTTTAAAAGAAAAGCAAATTTCTGAAGACGATGCGCGTCAAGGCGAAGAAAAAATCCAGAAATTGACGGATCAATTCATTAAAGAAGTAGAAAAGCATCTTGAAGAAAAAGAAGCTGATCTATTGTCAATGTAACGAAAATAGTTATGTCTGCCGAGTCACAGGCAATCGTCACTAACGATCATCCCAAGCACATTGCCATTATCATGGATGGCAATGGGCGTTGGGCGCAAAAGCGCTTAATGCCTCGTATTATGGGGCACCATGCTGGTGTTAGAGCGGTGCGTAAGATTGTCGAATATTGTGCAAAATCCAATATCGAAGTCCTTTCCTTATTTGCCTTCAGTAGCGAAAACTGGCGTCGTCCTAAAGATGAAGTCAATTTGCTGATGGAGTTATTTATGGCAACCTTACAATCCGAGGTTGATAAGTTGGATAACAACAATATTCGCTTAAAAATTATTGGTGATAAATCTGCTTTTTCTGACAAATTACAGGAAAAAATTCGCTCCGCCGAACAGCAGACTCAACATAATCAAGGTCTAACGCTAGTGATTGCTGCTAACTATGGTGGGCGCTGGGATATTACCCAAGCGGTACAAAAAATTGTAGACGCTATCGCAATAGGCGAGCTTGAGGCGCAAGCTATTTCCGAACCATTGATCAATCAGTATTTAGTAACAGCCGATTTACCCGAGCCCGATTTATTTATTCGTTCTGGTGGTGAAGAACGAATCAGTAACTTTTTGCTTTGGCAATTAGCGTACACTGAGTTTTATTTCACCGAAGCCTTATGGCCTGATTTTGATCAAGGCTTGTTAGAGCAAGCAATTACCAGTTTTAAAAGCAGGCAACGACGATTTGGTCATACCGGCGAACAGATGATTGATAAAAAACTAGGCATTTTTCCGTAACCATAATAATTAAAACTAATCTATGTTAATACAACGCATCATAACGGCACTGGTATTGGCAGCTGTCGTCATCTTGGCAGTGTTCGAGTTGCCTACCCTGTATTTTTCACTCTTTATAGCTGTCATTACCTTGGCGGCGGCTTGGGAATGGTTGGATTTAACGGGTATCGATAAATTAACCAATAAATTACTGTTTTTAGGTTCGTTAGTTTTACCTATGTTAGGCGTGACTTATTGGACTGTATTTTTAGAGCTGATGGGCGAATTATTAGAATGGCCGGAAATTAAAAATTATTCTGATGCATTGGAATGGTTAGTGATTGCGCCAGTTTTGTTTTGGATATTGATGATGACCTTGATTCGTCAAGCCTCGCCACAGTTATTAAGCATGCAAATTAAACCGAGTGTTGAGCGTTTTATTGGTTGGTTAGTGTTGCTTTCTGCTTGGATGTTTTTAAGTAAACTTAGAGCTTATTACGGCTCAAGCATGGTTTTATATTTCTTAGCCTTGATTTGGTTTGCTGATATTGCTGCCTATTTTGTTGGTAAAAAATGGGGTAAAGATAAATTGGCACCAGACGTTAGTCCAGGCAAAACCGTACAAGGTATGTATGGTGCATTAGGCTCGGCTGTGATTAGTGCGATTGCCTTACGTCTATATTATGGTTTGTCAGGATTGGATCAAGAAGGTTCAGAGTTGGTTATTCTGATGGCGATTGATTTGATTATATTGTCTGTATTGACGGTATTGGTTTCAATTTATGGTGACTTGTTCTTCAGTTTGATCAAAAGACGTAAAGGCGTTAAAGATAGTGGCAATTTGTTACCGGGTCATGGTGGTATTTTAGATCGAATTGATAGTGTGATTGCCGCTGCTCCCTTTTTCTATGCTGGCATTGTTTTGATTGGTCGGAGCGTATTTTCATGAAAGGGATTTGCATACTCGGCGCCACCGGTTCAATCGGTGTTAGTACCTTAGATGTGGTTGCCAGACACCCCGATAAATATCGCGTTGTGGCATTAACTGCTAACGGTAATCTGGATGCTTTATACGAACAGTGTTTAGCGCATCATCCAGAATACGCAGTGGTGGCTAACGAAAATAATCTACAAGCGTTCAAAGATAGAATTGCCAATTCACCAGTCGCCGATATTAAAGTATTGGGTGGTGCGAAAGCTTTGGAAACCGTATCAACTTTAGACAATGTTGATTCTGTGATGGCGGCGATTGTTGGTGCCGCCGGCTTGTTGCCAACCTTGGCAGCGGCTAAAGCGGGCAAAGATGTGTTGTTAGCTAATAAAGAAGCTTTGGTGATGTCTGGGCAAATCTTTATGCAAGCGGTGACCGATGCAGGTGCAACTTTATTGCCCATTGATAGCGAGCATAATGCGATTTTTCAATGTATGCCAGCTGGCTACACCGCGGGTCAAACCGCAAAACAAGCGCGTCGTATTTTATTGACCGCATCAGGAGGGCCGTTCCGTAGAACACCGATTGCGGATTTAGACGCAGTAACGCCAGATCAAGCGGTTGCCCATCCGAAATGGGATATGGGGCGCAAAATTTCAGTGGATTCTGCGACCATGATGAACAAGGGCCTAGAGTTAATCGAAGCTTGTTTATTGTTTAATATGGACCCAGATGATATTCAAGTCGTGATTCATCCACAAAGCATCATTCACTCGATGGTTGATTACGTTGATGGCTCGGTGTTGGCGCAAATGGGTAATCCCGATATGCGCACACCCATTGCTCATGCAATGGCGTGGCCTGAGCGGTTTGATTCCGGTGTGGCTCCACTGAATATTTTTGAAGTAGCGCACATGGATTTTGAACAACCGGATTTACAGCGTTTCCCTTGTTTAAGATTAGCCTATGAAGCGATTAAAGCCGGTGGCATTATGCCGACTGTGCTGAATGCGGCCAATGAGATTGCGGTTGAAGCGTTCTTAAATGAGCAAGTTCGCTTTACCGATATTGCCAAAATTATCGAGCGTAGTATGGCGAAATTTACCCCTGACGCAGCTGATAGCTTAGAAATTATCCTACAAGCAGATCGTCAAGCGCGTGAGGTTGCTAATACAATAATTGGTGAATTAAATAGCTAATGGATACCCTACAATCCCTGTTTTTCTTCGTTGTTGCCATCGCGGTTTTGGTGGCATTTCATGAATTTGGCCACTTTTGGGTGGCAAGAAAAGCAGGGGTTAAAGTAATCCGATTTTCCATAGGCTTTGGTAAAGTTCTGTGGTCTTGGCAAAACAATCCCCAATCAACTCAATTTGTTGTCGCTGCAATTCCGTTGGGTGGCTATGTCAAAATGGTCGATGAACGTGAAGGTGAGGTTAAATCAGAAGATTTACCTTATGCCTTTAATCGACAGTCTTTATTCGCTAGATCGGCGATTGTTGCTGCTGGTCCCATTTTTAATTTATTGTTAGCCGTTGTCTTATTCTGGGCTGTGTTTGTCATGGGCGAAACAGGGATTAAGCCGATTGTTGGCAAGGTTGAGCCCAGTACATTAGCGGCTGAAGCTGGGTTTATCGAACAAGATGAAATTCTCAGCGTTAATCAAAAAGAGACGCCAACTTGGATGTCGGCTTTAGATGAATTACTTTCTCAAGCTTTAAGCGGTAATCACGATATTGTGGTTAGCGTTAAAACCTTTGATGGTGATCAGCAAATGCGAGTGCTGATTATCAATGAACAAGATGTACAAAATCCTGAAGCGTTGCAAAAACGCCTGGGTCTTAGACCTTGGGCCCCGATTATTAAGCCGATTATTGGTAAGTTAGTTGAGCAGGGTGTTGCTGAGCAATCGGGCTTGAAGTCGGGTGATTTGATTGTCAGCGCTGATGGCGTAGCGATGCAAGAATGGCAACAATGGGTTAATTATGTCCAAACTAGACCTGAGCAAGAGATTAAATTGCTGATTCTGCGCGATGAAGTGCAATTACCGTTAACGATTACCCCGCGTAAAGAAACCTTAGCTGATGGTGTTGTTGTCGGTAAAATCGGTGCAGGTGTGGAAGTGCCCCAAGCACTGTTAGATTCTATGGTCGTTAATCATTCTTTATCACCGCTTGAAGCTGTGCCGGCTGCTTTTGAAAGAACCGCTTTTTATGCGATTAGCACGGTAAAAATGATGGGTAAAATGTTCGTTGGCTCAGCATCAGTGCAGAATCTTAGTGGGCCAATCAGCATTGCACAATATGCCGGACAGTCCGCAGAAATGGGTTTAGGTGCCTTCTTACGGTTTTTGGCTTTGGTCAGTGTTAGTTTGGGTGTGCTTAATTTATTGCCGGTTCCGGTTTTAGATGGTGGACATTTGTTGTTCTATGGCATTGAAGCGATTAAAGGCAGTCCTGTTTCAGAAAAAGTTCAATTGTATTTTCAGCAAATGGGGATGTTGATATTGTTCTCGTTAATGGCCTTAGCTATGTTTGTCGATCTTGGACGATTATTTCAGTAGATTGAACCAAGTTTAATGTGCGCGGTCTTTGTTTTTTCCTCTCTTTAGAGTTATGTAACATGAAAAAAATTATCCAAATCCTGCTAGCAGTAAGCTTGATCTGTAATGCTGGCGCCGTTATGGCTGATGATGCTGCGATTAAGAAAGCAATTGCTACTTTTATGCCGACCGAACAAGTTGATATTGTTAAGCCTGCCGAGGTAAAGGGGTTGTATGAAGTTCATGCTGGAACCAGTATCTTTTATGCCTCCGAAGATGGGAAATATTTGCTGCAGGGACAATTATTTGATGTGGATGCCAAGAAGAATATTACCGAATCAAAGTTAGGTGCCGTTCGTAAAGCCGCATTAGACAAGATTGGCGAACAAGATATGATTGTGTTCAAGGCTCCAAATAGCAAATATACGGTTTCGGTGTTTACCGACATCGATTGCGGCTATTGTCGCAAGCTTCATTCAGAAATTGATCAATATTTGGCGCAAGGAATTACTGTGCGTTATCTGTTTTTTCCAAGAGCAGGTAAGGGGTCTGAGTCATACAATAAAGCCGTTGCTGTATGGTGTGCAGCGGATAAGAATAAGGCGTTAACAGCCGCTAAAAAAGGCGATGCTTTTGATTCTAAGATTTGTGATAACCCAGTAGATAAACACATGCAGCTAGGCGAAGATTTCGGTATGACAGGTACGCCTATGATCATCACAGCAAAAGGTAATATCCTGCCAGGATATGTTCCCGCAGTTCAATTAGCTAAAGTGTTGGCGAGCGAATAGATTAAACTCAAAAAAAGCTTGCCTTATTTAATTAAGGAGCTATAATATACAGATACTTCGGGTCGTTAGCTCAGCCGGTAGAGCACCGCACTTTTAATGCGATGGTCGTGCGTTCGAATCGCACACGACCCACCAGTATATCTCCTTGATC
>JBJSYX010000394.1:0-7129 GCA_046090005.1 Methylomonas sp.
GCTGGAGCTGGAGCTGGAGCATTTTCGCGTACTTCCTGACGATTACTACGTTCTGCAAACTCATTGGCATACGAACGCGGTTGATTATCGCTATCCGGCACTTGCACTGCTGGACGTCGATCTTCACCTTGCTCGCCAGCATTTTCAACATGATTAACACCTTCTTGACGTCTTTCACTATTGTTACGGTTGTGATTGCGGCGACGATTACGACCGCGTCTTGGCCCACGTTCTTGATTTGGATTAGCGTTCTTAGGCGAGTTTTCTGCCGTTACGTCCAAATTTTCAACAATCGGTTGCACAGGTTCTACAACAGCCACTGGATTCGTTACTTCTTCTGTTACCGGCGCATTATTGGCATTCTGATTTGGATTGCCTTGACGTTTATTGTTATTGCGACGTTGATTATTGTTACGACCTACAGGACGATCCTGACGGTCTTGGCGATCTCGACGGTTATTGTTTTGACGGGGATTTCTAGGTTTTTCTTCGCCCGTTTTTTCAGTATTTTCAATAACATCGTTAGCTTTACTGCCAACCAGTTTTTGCCAGAAGCGTTGAATTAGGCTGCTTGAGGTTTTTTTGTTTTGAACCGGTGCGGGGGCATCTGGCAAGAACTCTTTAACGGCCGCTTTTTCGACTTTGACATGACTATGTTTAACAAACTCAGGCACCACATTTTCTTCAAGTTTCAGGAATTGATGACTGGTTTTGTCTTCGCTACCTTCAACTGAAACTGATTTAATCCGCTCAATATCATAAGCAGGTGTATCCAAATGCTTGCTCGGCAAAACAATAATGCTGACTTTTAAACGCGCTTCCAGTTCTTGAACAGCGGCACGTTTTTCATTCAACAAGAAAGTTGCGCAATCGATTGGCAAGTGAGCAATCACTCGCTCTGTGCCTTTTTTCATTGCTTCTTCTTCGATTAAACGCAACACCGCCAACGTCACAGATTCGACATTACGAATCGTGCCTTGGCCTTTGCAACGAGGGCAAGTCAATTGCGTGGAATCACCTAATGATGGCCGCAGACGTTGTCTGGACATTTCCATCAAACCAAACCGTGAAATACGGCCGGTTTGAATGCGTGCGCGGTCAATTTTTAAAGCATCACGTAAACGGTTTTCAACATCACGCTGATTTTTGTTCGACATCATGTCGATGAAATCAATCACGAATAAACCGCCCAAGTCGCGCAAACGCAATTGACGAGCAATTTCATCCGCCGCTTCTAAATTAGTATTCAGCGCGGTTTCTTCAATATCGCTACCTTTAGTGGCGCGGGCTGAGTTGATGTCGATTGAAGTTAGGGCCTCAGTGTGATCAATCACGATAGAGCCACCAGACGGCAAGCTAACTTCGCGTTTGTAAGCCATTTCGATTTGGGTTTCAATCTGGTAACGGCTAAATAATGGCACGCTATCTTGGTACAACTTGGCTTTATTCAGGTTATGAGGCATGACCTGTTTTAAGAAGTTGGTTACCAGTTTGAAAGCGCTTTCTTGGTCAATCAGAATTTCGTCAATATCACCACGTAAATGGTCACGTAAAGCACGAATAATCACGTTGCTTTCTTGGAAAATTAAGAACGGTGCTGATTGTTCAGCACTTGAGCGGTCAATGGCTTCCCAAAGTTGTAGCAGGTAGTTTAGGTCCCATTGTAATTCTTCAACATTTTTATCCGAGCCAGCAGTACGGATAATCAATCCCATCGTTTCTGGAATTTCTAAAGCCGCCATGGTTTCACGCAATTCGCTGCGATTGTCGCCTTCGATACGTCTGGAAATACCACCGGCTTTGGGATTGTTTGGCATCAATACCAAATAAGTACCAGCTAAGCTGATGTAGGTTGTTAGCGCCGCGCCTTTGTTGCCACGTTCTTCTTTTTCAATCTGAACAACAATTTCTTGGCCTTCGTGAATATTACTTTTGCTTGGAGTATCGCCATCGCCCATTTTGTATTCGGGGGCAATTTCTTTGAACGGTAGAAAACCGTGTTTTTCTGCACCGTAATTAACAAAAACCGCTTCTAAACTGGGTTCTACGCGAGTGATGATTCCTTTGTAAATGTTGGATTTTTTTTGTTCTTTCGATGGAACTTCGATGTCAAAATCGTAGAGTTTTTGACCATCTACCAAAGCGACGCGCAGCTCTTCAGGCTGCGTGGCATTGATAAGCATTCTTTTCATTAAATTATCCTTTTTTGTAGAATCCTAACTAGAGGTTAAACAGGCTATGGATCGCAATAGTTAGCGATATTTCCCAACGTTGCAAAAGAAGCGGCCAGGCTGACTTAAACGACAAAATTGACTGTGTTTGCAGCAAATTCGGTATTCCGAGGGCGGCGCTGATGTGGGGGGGCTCTGTTATTTCGAACGCTATAGCTTAGGACACAAGTCGCTCATCATGGGTTGAGCGATAAAACCCTAAAAAATTCTTTGGATTGATCCAAGCAATTGCTTTTGATCATTGTCTTCAATTTTTAATATCGTCTATCAATAGATAAACTGGGCTAATATAACAATCTTTATCCACCCCAGCAATTTTAAACATGGGCTGTGGTTATGTTTGTTATCATTTAAAGCATGAATCACGAATCAAACTCTCCTTCTCCTCAAGTCCAACACATCGAAATCTGCGAAGCCAATGCCGAGCAACGCTTGGATAATTTCCTCATCAGTTTTCTAAAAGGCGTGCCTAAAACTCGCATTTACCGAATTGTCCGCAAAGGCGAAGTGAGGGTCAATAAAGGTCGAGTAGAGGTCAGTTATAAGCTAAAAATCGGTGACATCGTTAGAGTACCGCCAGTACGGGTAGCTGAAAAAAAAGATGAAATCATCATTCAACCCGCCTTACGCTTTAATCTTGAAAACCAAATTATTTATGAAGACGAGGGATTTATTGTTTTAAATAAACCCTCAGGCTTTGCAGTACATGGCGGGAGTACGGTCGATTCTGGGATTATCGAAGCGATGCGCCAAATCAGGCCACAGCAAAAGTTTTTGGAACTAGTACACAGACTAGATAAAGAAACTTCTGGCTGCTTGCTAATTGCTAAAAAACGCTCAGTTTTGAAAGTGTTACATGAGTTTTTTCGTGGTGATGGCGTTAGAAAAACTTACATCGCTTTACTGGCAGGACAATATCAACGCAAGAAACAGGTGGTTGATGTGCCCTTGCTGAAAAATGTCGGTTTGTCCGGTGAACGAATGGTATCAGTTAATAAAGCCGGCAAATCGGCAGAAACCTTATTTACCCGCTTAAAACAGTTTCAAGACGCCACTTTAGTTCATGCCGCACCCAAAACCGGCCGCACCCATCAAATTCGGGTTCACGCAGCTTGGCTAGGCCATCCGATTATTGGCGATGACCGTTACGGTGAAGATGCAACTAATAAAACTTTTAAACAACGTGGCTATAAACGCCTGTTTTTGCACGCCGAACAATTATGTTTTAACCACCCTGTCACCGGTGAACCGCTTCACTTTACGGCACCACTACCCGACGATTTACAAGATTTACTGAACCATGAAAAACCGCTTTGATTTAATTATCTTTGACTGGGACGGCACTTTAGTCGATTCAATCGACTGGATTGTGCATTGCATCCAAAATGCTGCCGCTAACCACAATTGCCCTATCCCACCTGCACAGGCGGCTAAAGATATTATTGGCTTGAGTATCGAAAACGCAATCAAGACCTTATTTCCAAATATTGATAACGAAACTCAAAAAAAAATAGTCACTGATTACAGCGAAACTTTTTTTTCTAAACAAATTAGTCGGGATGATTTGTTTCCTGGGGTTTATGAAATGTTGCGACGCTTTAAACAAGATGGCTATCGATTAGCAGTCGCCACCGGTAAAAAATCCAGTGGCTTAACTCAAGCGATTGAAGGTACTGGCGTTGCTGATTTGTTTTGCACTACCCGCTGCTCAGACCAAACCGCATCCAAACCTCATCCACTAATGATTGATGAAATTGTCGCGCAATTAGGCGTTAGCAAACAACGTACATTGATGGTGGGTGATTCAATTCATGATTTACAAATGGCTTTAAATGCACAAGTTGCGTCAATCGGGGTAAGCTGTGGTGCTCATGCTGAATCAGTATTGCTCGAATATCAGCCTTTACGCTGTCTGCAATATCCCACTGACTTAATGGATATTCTTTAAGAGGTTTTAATATGGACAATGAACAAGAAAACCCAACCACTGAACCGGTAAAGCCTGAGTGGGAAAGAAAGGTTTTAGAACAACTCGCTTTCGCGGCACTTAACGAACAAAAAACTACTCGCCGCTGGGGAGTTTTTTTTAAATTACTAGCTTTTAGTTATTTTGTCGCGCTGTTATTGATTGTTGCCTATCCAAATTTCGAGTCTGAGATGTCAAGTAATGGCCAGCATACGGCAGTGGTTGATGTCTTGGGAATGATTGCTGAAGGCGAATCGGCTAATGCTCACGCTATTATCACAGGCTTACGCAATGCGGCAAGCAATAAAAATACCAAAGGTATTATCTTAAACATCAATTCTCCAGGCGGTAGCCCTGTGCAAGCGGCGGATGTTTACGACGAAATTAAACGTTTGAAAACACTACACCCCGACTTGCCGATTTACTCAGTCGTCGGTGATATATGTGCTTCGGGTGGCTACTATATTGCAGCAGCTAGTGACAAAATTTTTGTTAATCAAGCCAGTCTTATCGGCTCAATTGGCGTCGTGATGAACGGCTTTGGTTTTACTCATGTTCTTGAGAAACTGGGCATCGAGCGTCGATTATTAACTGCTGGTGAACATAAGGCGATGCTTGACCCGTTTTTACCGGTCAAAAGCCAAGAAACCAAACATATGCAATCTTTGCTAGATCAGGTACATCAACAATTTATCCGAGCTGTACGTGATGGTCGTGGCCAACGTTTAAAAGAAACCGAGGCTCCTGAAATGTTTTCCGGCTTAGTTTGGACTGGTTCAGAAGGTGTCAGACTAGGTTTAGCTGATGGTTTTGGCAGTGTAGACTCCGTATCGCGCGAAGTGTTTGGAGTTGAAGATCAAGTCAATTTTACTCCGCAAGAGCATTTAATGGATCGATTAGCAGGCAAATTCGGCACCGCATTTGGTCATTCTGTTACAACGCTCTTACCTTCAGCGCAAGTTCAATAACCCCTTATTGCGTGAAAATCAACAATAGCGGTTGCTTAATTGGCTAAATTTAAGCATAATGTCAGTTCTTCAGCTTTTCAGCTGATGTTTTATGGTTACTGTGTCGGTCCTCTCGCAACGATACGCTGTAAACCCCGCCAGGCCCGGAAGGGAGCAACGGTAGCAGCAGATTCGTGTGCCGGGATGTGGCTGGCACAGTAACCGCCCAAAACTTCCCTTTCTGCGTTGCTAATGGCTTATCAGGTTCTTGCCAGAAAATGGCGTCCCAGCAACTTCACTCAACTTGTCGGTCAAGAGCATGTCAGTCAATCACTGATTCATGCCTTACAAAATGACAGATTGCATCATGCTTATCTATTCACTGGCACTCGAGGCGTTGGTAAAACCACTGTCGCCCGCATTTTAGCCAAAGCGATTAATTGCGAAAACCTGAAAGACTTTAATCCATGCGGCGAATGCATGGTTTGCCGTGATTTTGAGCAAGGTCGATTTATGGATTTAATCGAAGTCGATGCCGCGTCTCGCACCAAAGTTGAAGATACCCGAGACCTATTGGACAACGCCCAATACGCCCCCAACCAAGGCCGTTACAAAATTTATCTAATTGACGAAGTTCACATGCTATCTGGGCATAGCTTCAATGCTTTGTTAAAGACGCTAGAAGAACCCCCAGCGCATGTAAAGTTTTTACTTGCAACCACAGATCCGCACAAAATCCCTGTGACGGTCTTATCGCGCTGCTTACAATTTAATCTGAAACGTTTATTGCCTGAACAAATTAACAATCAATTGCAGTTTATTCTGGAACAAGAAGCCATTGGCTTTGAAACTTCAGCATTAAAGATGATTGCTCGCGCAGCTGACGGCAGTTTACGCGATGCATTGAGCTTGCTTGACCAAGCCATCGTCTACGGTAGCGGTCGAGTCAATACCGAAGCAGTAACAGGCATGCTTGGCACGGTCGCCCAACAGCCAATTCATGACATTCTTGAGGCTCTGGCAATCGGCAACAGCCATACCCTGCTCACAACGATTGCCTCACTTGCCGAATTAAGCCCCGATTACACAGATATTTTGCAACAACTGTTACAAGTTTTGCATCGCGTCGCAATTAACCAACAGATTAGTCACTTTAATGACGCTGAATTTGATGCCGAGTTAATTAACAAACTATCGCAGAGCATCTCACCCGAAGATTTACAGTTGTATTATCAAATTGGCTTAATTGGTTTACGCGATCTTGCGCTTGCCCCAGACCCACGCAGCGGCTTTGAGATGGTTATGTTACGTATGCTGGTATTCCGTCCTCAAACAACCACCAGCCAACCGTCAACACTCACATTAGTTCCAGCTAAAACCAATACAACCAAGACTAACAAACCAAGTGCGCCAATAAACATTGCAGCAGAACCAAGCCGCGTAGCAGCCAAAACCGAATTAAATCAATGGTCGGAGATCATTAAAGCGATTAATATCAGTGGCCGCACCAAAGAACTTGCCAACAATTGCGTACTCGATAGCATAGAAAACAATACTTGCCGATTACTGCTTGATCCGAAATTTCAACAAATCGGCACAAAAGCCGAAGAAAACCTGAAAGCGGCATTAGAAAAATATTACGGTAAACCATTGAAACTGGTGATTAGCTCCCAAGCTACAATTCAAATGACACCGGCATTAGAAATTCAGCTGGCTAAAGAAAACCAACAACAAAATGCAGTCGATGCTATCAATGCCGACGCCAATATCAATAACCTAAAAGAAAACTTTGGCGCCAGAATTATGCCTGGCAGTATTGAGCCAATTAATTAACGAACGGAGTAACCATGAAAAACCCTCTCGCCAGCATTATGCAGCAAGCTCAAAAAATGCAAGAAAACTTCAAACAAGCACAAGAAGAGTTAGCCGTTATGGAAGTACAAGGCGAATCCGGTGGTGGTTTAGTGACTATCATAATGAACGGC
>JBJSYX010000395.1:0-2127 GCA_046090005.1 Methylomonas sp.
GCAAAAAAAAAATCATATTTCGGCTTACACGAGACAATAAAGGTCGAAGTTCCTCAATATCCAGCGCGCGAATCGAGCATGTGAAAGGCACAATTCGAAAAAGCAGGTTAGCTAAAAAATTTTTAACGTATAAAACGCAACATCTAGTTTTTTATAGCCTTAGAAATGAAAAAAACACAACAAACAGTGTTTAATTGTAAGTTGAAATACGCAATTTGTTTCTTTAGAATCATTATGATCGAAAACGCATTTGACTAACACTTACAATATGCTAGCTTGTTTAGGTAATGATAATAACGGTGCGTAGGTTTTAATGAATTGCTAACGCTTTGACCGTTGTTACATTGTAACAACCTTAATTTAAGGCAAAAAAATACCCTGATAATCACTTCTGTTTGGCGACGTGGTTGATTATCAGGGCTTCTTCAATTTATTTCGCACCCAGACGGGCGTTACAGCTTTAAAACATGTGAACCATCAGCAGATTTGATCAGCTTTTTTATTGCCACTATAAACTATAATAAACAGCTATAAGGTAAGCCGATAATAGCGTTTTTTTTAGCAAAAAGTAAAGTTGGCTTTACGAAAATGTTGATGACACTGAACGAACACACAGCTATAACGATTGGCATAGGTGCGGTAGATGGAGTCATCCATGACACTGAATATAGTCGTTCGTCTTGACGAAACGCCAAAACCGCTTAAGCTTTCAGCTTCAATCCTTCGCCAACTGATCAAAGAAGGCAAAGTCACCACCGTCAAGCGATCCAACCGAGGGACCGGTATCTGGCAAAGCCAGATAGCCCCTGACCTGGCTAAAATGAATCGTCAATAAAAAAAGCCCGTCAATTCAACATTAACGGGCTTTCGGTGATGCCGACACAACCGCTGTGTGATAACAGAGGTGGGGGGTATCGCTGTGCCCAAGAAAGGCATCATGACAACATTATCCCGCAAAGCAAGACCTCAAACCGAGCGCCTGCTCGACTATTTGCGCACCTACAAATCAATATCAACACTTGAGGCGAGGGCAATTTTAGACATTCTGGCACCGGCCACCAGAATTAAAGACCTGCGCGAAGATGGCCACAAGATCGTCACTCACTGGTCAGAAGAGGACACGCCGCTAAGTACGCACAAAGTAGCGCGTTACGTTCTTATGGCAGGGGGTTAGATGACCCAAGGCACAATAGAACTGTCCAGATGTAACGCCGACGAACACGACACCAGCCTGGAAGCGTGGACACCAGACATGCCGAGCCTGGTTAAAACATTCAGCACACCAACCATAGGCGGCAAGTCTGGGCCGTACTTTCTACGATGCCCAGGCACCAAGCGCAACAACACCGACACCGCGGACACCGCCGGCCTTCTTATCCTTGATGGTGATAGCCGAATCATCGAGGGCGGCGAAGTGGTCAGCGGCGCGCCTGATCCGGCGGCCGTGCATCATGTCTTAACTGCGCATAATGTTAGCCACCTGATTTACAGCAGTTTCAGTAATGGCGCAGACCATGCCGAGATCGAGGCCAAAAGCATAGACAGCGGCGGCGCGTATGGGGCCGACTTCCATAAATACCGCGTTCTGATTCCGTGCCATTACTCGCCTGAGCAATTGCCGGTAATCCTGGAGTGGATAATCAAGAAACTACACAAGGCCGGCGTCATGCTGGCTGACGTGAAGGAAAACCGCACCTGGTCACAGCCGTGGTTTTTCCCGCGCGTACCGGATAAGAACCGGCGCGACTTGTTCAAGTTTTACCAGCACGAAGGCGGCAAAAGCCTACCGATAGACGAAATCTATCAAGCATGGCAAAAGCACCAGACCCCTTCGCAGGAACCGGCGGCCTTTGAATATACCGCAAAACACACCGGCAAAGGTCAGAGCGGTATCGATGCCATTCATTCATTTAACCAGTCTTATCGGACCACAGAGATACTGGCCAACAGCGGCTATATCCAACGCGGCAACAAGTGGTTACGCCCAGGATCGAGCAGCAAGATACCAGCCGTGCAGGTTTGCCAGAATTGCAACGACGGGATCGAGCGCGTCTATTCCCACGGCGGCGACGCTCTAAATGATGGCTTTGCACATGATGCCTTCGATTGTTACCGACTGTTGCAATG
>JBJSYX010000396.1:0-4015 GCA_046090005.1 Methylomonas sp.
CATATTTAATTTAAGATGGAAAAAGTTTTAGTTGTTACCAATAACAATCAAGGGTTTTTATCTTATTTGCAGACAGTGAATCAATCATCTGATCTTTACTGCCAATATTGCGAATATGAATTAGAGGTTTTTGAATACATCATTAAACACGATATTTCTTTACTTTTAATAGAAGACACTAAAATTCACGACATACTAAGCTGTGTTCAACGCTATTTACTATTAAAACCTGATCTGATTATTGTCGTTTTAGTTGATTCAGGCAATTTTAAATTACGGATTGACTTGTTAAAAGCTGGCATTGATCGTTGCTTAGTGAAACCCATTGAATATGAAGAACTTTTGGCAAACCTCCATAGCATCACAAGAAAGCAACACAGCTTAAATACTGATGGCTTTAGTTTTCCGAGCTGGCAATTGATTAAAAATCATTGGATTTTAGTAGCACCTAATCATAAACAAATGAAATTAACCGCCCGAGAATTTCATTTTATTTATGAATTATTTTTAAACCCCGGTAAGGCGGTCGATCGCTCAACGGTTATAGATATAGTGCTCGGTAAATGTATGCAAGATCATGATATTAAGTTGAACAAGGTGTTAGCTAATTTGCGCAAAAAATCAGTCGAACTTCTGGACCATGAACTGCCAGTCAAAACTATACATACAGTGGGCTATGCCTTTGTTTCCAATGCTGAAATCAAATAATTTTCATCTAAACATTAAAAACGACACCACCTGTCAATCTCAGCCATCAAGATAGCGACCGTTTTCAATCAATCCTTAAAGGAGAACACCTATGTTTTGGTTCGTTAGTATTTTTATCGGTTTAGCCGCTGTGTTTGTGAAATTAGGTGCATATTCGGTTTGGATAAGTATTTTCAAAGCATTATTCAGTTTTATTACCGTAGCTTTAGGCATTAGCTTAGCGATTTTATTGGTTAAGAAAGTATTATCTTGATCAGATCAATAAATCCTTGAGAAGTTTATTCGCATTAACCATAGGAAAATAATTTTTATGAAGGCTTATTTACTGATGGCTACTTGTTTAAGCCTGTGCAGCTCCAGCGTTACAGCAGCGCCAAGTAATGAACAATTATTTCAAATGATTGTAGACATGAAATCAGAGCAGGAACGATTAAGACAGGAAATCACTCAAGGCAAATCCAGAGAAGCTGATTTGCAATCAGAACTGGATAAAGCACGAATGGCGTTGTTAATTGCCGATAAACAGATTAAAGATGTATCGCCATCAGAACCCAAGATGCCCACCATCAAAGAAGGCTTTTTTGCGTCGGCAGGTTTGTTGTATGTCAAACCAAAAACAGCGTTTGATAATTATCCAATCTATTCATCGTCTTTAATCAACATGCCTTTTAGCCGTAGTATTAGTTCAGATTACAACCCTGCCTACCAGTTGGTAGCAGGTTATCAAGCCAAGAATAACTGGGATTATACATTTAAATACAAGCATTTTGATGCTAATCAAAAGACAAGTTATTTATACGACCCCTATATTTATAGTAGAAATTTACCTACTAATTATAAAAACGACTTTAATCAATTAGATTTTGAAATCGGGAAATTAGTGAGATTTGATGAACATCTATCATTAAAAGTATCTGGCGGCATTCGCTATGTCTCAGCAACCGATAATTTATATGGTTCTAACGCTTACACATCAACTGGTGGAGGAAGTAGTTGGTCATCGAATGGCGGTAATTTTTCATATACAACCACAACCGTTGGAAATTATAGCAGTAGCGAAAAAACCTCTTCCTGGGCAGTTGGGCCTAGGTTAAATCTAAATCCAATCTGGAAACCTTTTGCGAATAATTTCAAGCTGTTTGCTAATTTGGGCGCCAGTTTTCTTCACGGTACAACCACTTCAACCGACTCTTATTCAGATAGTAACACCTGTACCAGTAGCTCAACTATTTATACCTGCTCTAGCTATGAATCGAGTAACACTGATCGCTATAAACAAGATCTCATTAATGTGATTATTGAAACCGGTGGTGGGCTTGGATACACAGTAAAAACCGATCTAACAGAAATTGATTTATCAGCAGGTTATATGCTTGAGCATGGCTATAGATTAGGTTTATTGACTGGATTTGAAGGCGCATATAGCACAGTTGGCGTTAAGTTTTAGCCACTATATTTTTAGGATATAAAATGATTAATTTAAAATCTAAGTACCTGATTATTTTGATATTAACCGGGTTATTTCAGGGCTGTGCAACACAAAAAACCTTAATTCCAACCGGTGGCAGTCGAGCGGATGGCATAGTCAAGCTATCCTATGAGTATGGATTATTTGAAAAACCTCAAATTGATTTAGCACAAGGCGAAATAGCGGCAAAACAAAAATGTGCAGCATGGGGCTACAGCGGCGCTGATGCCTTTGGCGGGGTTACCACAACTTGTAACCAATTTTCACGGCATGGCTGTGAAAGATGGTTTGCAACTGTTGAGTATCAATGTACCGGCGCTGGCAGACCAAATTAATCAATGCAAATTTAGCCAAATTAAATTTATGAAGAAAACTGTAAGCTCAATACTTATTTATATTATTTTCACAAACATGGCTTTTGCATTTAGCTTCGAGCAAACAGAAATAAAAAAAGCCGTAATTAATGTGCTTAAAGATCCAAATTCAGTCATATTTGGCGATCTTGAAGTAAAAAACAAAATGGCTTGTCTTGAAGTTAATGCAAAAAACTCATTTGGTGGTTATACAGGTAAGCAAGAAGCTATGCTTTCTAAGGTCGAGGGAAAATGGTTGCTTGTGACAATAGAAAAAGATGTTTCTCATAGTTTTTGTATTGAGAAATGGCTTGAAGTTTCACCCGATTAATTTTTTTATACTAATCAATCACACAACCAATTGAGGACATATATTCATTCGACTAGCATCCAGCCGATTAATTGCGTAACATCGCTACCCTTTTTTACCGCTTGGTTTTGGAGGGCGCGTGGCAATACGTTCGTTTAAAGATAAACACCCACAAATTGGCAATCAGGTTTTCATCGACGATAGCGCGGTGGTAATTGGTGATGTGACAATTGGCGATGACGTTTCAATCTGGCCTACGACGGTGGTGCGTGGCGATGTGGAGAAAATCTGTATTGGTGCGGGGACTAATGTGCAAGATGGCGCAGTGTTGCATGTCTCTCATGCAGGGGATTTTTCGCCGAACGGCCATCCTTTAACGATAGGCCAAGGGGTGACGATTGGTCATCGTGCGGTGGTTCATGCTTGTACAGTGGGCGATTACTGTTTAATCGGGATTGGCGCGATTGTGATGGATGATGCGGTGATTGAAGATTATGTGATGCTGGGGGCTGGGGCTTTGGTGCCACCGGGGAAAAAGCTGGAATCGGGTTTTTTATATGTGGGAGCGCCCGCTAAGCAAGCTAGAGCTTTGAGTGAGAATGAAAAGGCCTTTTTGGAATATTCTTACCAGCATTACATTCTGCTCAAAAATCAGTATCTTTAACTTATGTTACGCCCCCTTGAAAACCGATGAATTTATTTAGGTTGATGGTAAACTTGTGGCAAATTAGAGCAAGGATTACAGGATGGCTACCATTACTTTTGATACACATGAATTTTTCAACGAATTAAAATCATCAGGTTTTAGCGAGCAACAGGCAGAAACGATTACACGCTTACAAAAAGCCACGATTGCATCAACACTTGAGCAAGCACGGCATGAATATGAGCTTGATAGCATCGTTACCAACAATTCACTCGATAATCGACTTAGAGAGCTTGAATTACGCATGGACTCACGCTTTCTTGAGCTTGAGAATAGACTGGTTAAATGGGCTATTGGCTTATCGTTAGGTCAAATAGCGATTATTTCTGCATTGGTCAAACTGCTTTGAGTCAGCGATAACAACGCCCAAAGCATTTAAACCCGTCTTACCTGTAATTTTGAAATATTGTGGACGGGATTAATCCCGTCCACCCAATCTCATAAAACAATCACCAAACCTTCGCCTGATA
>JBJSYX010000397.1:0-14131 GCA_046090005.1 Methylomonas sp.
CAGATAAAAAGATACTTCAGTCGGCTGTGTCTGATATGGAAAAAATATCAGGTCAAAAAGCTGTTATTACATTAGCAAGAAAATCAATTGCGGGTTTCAAAATTCGTGATGATATGCCTATTGGTTGTAAAGTAACTTTACGTGGCGAAAAAATGTATGAATTCTTTGATCGTTTGATAACGATCTCAATTCCTAGAATTCGTGATTTTCGTGGCTTAAGTCCTAAGAGTTTTGATGGTCGCGGCAACTATACGTTGGGCGTTAAAGAGCAAATTATTTTCCCTGAAATTGATTACGATAAAATTGATGCTCTTCGTGGTATGGATATTTGTATAACAACAACAGCTACCAATGATAAAGAAGGTTTGGCTTTGTTGAAACAATTCAATTTTCCATTTAAAAACTAAAGGTATCAATATGGCTAAGAAATCAATGATAGCTCGCGAGCACAAACGCGAATTGCTAATAAAAAAGTTTGATGCTAAAAGAAGAGCATTAAAAGATGTAATTAGTTCACCAAATTCATCTTTTGAAGAAAAAGATGCTGCTCAGTTACAACTCCAAAAATTACCTCGTGATTCTAGCAAGTCAAGATTAAGAAATAGATGTAATCTTACAGGTAGACCTCATGGTTACTATAGAAAATTTGGACTAAGTCGTAATAAGCTTAGAGAAGCCACAATGCGTGGTGATGTTCCAGGTTTGACTAAAGCCAGTTGGTAATTCTGATCCGTGTTTTTGGAGAAATAATAATGAGTATGAGTGATCCAATTGCAGATATGTTGACTAGGATTAGAAATGGTCAAGCTGCAAACAAAAAAAGCGTAAAAATTCCATCATCTAAATTAAAGCTTTCAATTGCTAAGGTATTGAAAGAAGAAGGCTATATTTTAGATTTTAAAGTTGAGTCAATCGGTAATCATCAAGAGATGATAGTTGATTTAAAATATTTCAACGGCGTTCCTGTCATTGAAAATGTTAAAAGAATTAGTAGACCTGGTTTAAGAATTTATAAATCAAAAGACGAGTTGCCTAAAGTATTAGGTGGTTTGGGTATTGCCATAGTTTCTACGTCTAACGGTGTTATGACTGATCGTGCTGCTCGGGCTATTGGGCATGGTGGCGAAGTTATTTGCACAGTGTGCTAAGGGAAGGGAGAAAAATATGTCAAGAGTAGCAAACGCACCTATAGCCATCCCATCAGGCGTAGATGTAAGCCTAGAAGGTAGCAAGGTCACTGTAAAAGGTAAATTAGGCGAATTGTCTTTCGGTTTAACAGACAATGTTGAATTAGATTTAGACTCTACAACTATAAAAGTTAAATGGAATCCAGAAGTTAAAAATGCAAAGTCTCATGCAGGTACGACTAGAGCATCAATTAACAACATTGTGAAAGGTGTTTCTGAAGGTTTCGTTAAAAGAATGCTTTTGGTTGGGGTTGGTTATAGAGCGCAGGTTAAAGATAATTTGTTAACTTTATCTTTAGGATATTCAAATCCAGTTGAATATTTAATCCCCGAAGGTATCACGATTGAACTTCCTTCGCAAACCGAATTATTGGTGAAAGGTAGTGATAAACAAAAAGTTGGTCAAGTAGCTTCTGAAATACGAAGCTTTCGTCCGCCAGAGCCTTATAAAGGTAAAGGAGTGCGCCTTGCTGATGAATATGTCGCTAGAAAAGAAGCCAAGAAAAAATAGGTAATATCAATGGATAAAAAATCTTCCAGATTAAAAAGAGCTTTGAGATTACGTAGTAAAATCAAAAAGTTTGAAGTTAATAGATTAACAATACACAGAACCTCTCAGCATATTTATGCCCAAGTTCTTAGTGTAGATGGAAAATCAACTCTAGCATCAGCATCTACAGTTCAGGCAGGTGTCAAAAGTGGTTTGAAAAATACAAGTAACGTGAATGCAGCCATCGAAGTTGGTAAATCTATTGCACAAAAAGCAATTGCAGCCGGTGTAACTGAAGTTGCTTTTGATCGTTCAGGTTTTAAATATCATGGTCGCGTTAAGGCATTAGCTGATGCTGCTCGCGAAGCTGGATTGAAGTTTTAGGGGAATAGTATGGCGACAGCACCAGCTCAAGGTAGTACAGACGGTTTGCAAGAAAAATTAGTTGCAGTTAGACGTGTGGCAAAAGTTGTTAAAGGTGGACGTGTATTTGGTTTCGCTGCATTAACAGTTGTTGGCGACGGCGATGGTCGTGTTGGTTATGGAGTGTCAAAAGCACGTGAAGTACCGGTGGCAATTCAAAAGTCATTAGAGCAAGCAAGAAAAAATATGAAAAAGGTAGCGTTGAAAGGCGGTACTCTCCAATATTCAATTATGTCAAATACGGGTGCTGCTAAGGTTTATATGCAGCCTGCTTCAGATGGTACTGGTATTATTGCTGGTGGCGCAATGCGTGCGGTATTTGAGGTTGTTGGGGTTCATAACGTTTTGGCTAAATGTATCGGCACAAATAATCCAATTAACGTAGTTAGAGCAACTATTAATGGCTTGGTTTCTATGCACGATGCTAAAGAGATTGCTGCTAAGCGTGGTTTGTCAGTTGAGCAAATTACAGGATAATGAATATGTCAGGCAAAAAAATTAGTGTAATGATGACGAAAAGCAAAAATGGTAGATTAAAAAGTCATCAGCAATGTCTTAAAGGTTTGGGTTTGAGTCGAATTCGTCAAACTGTACAAGTGATCGATACACCGGAAAACCGTGGAATGATCAATAAAATTGCATATATGCTTAAAGTTGAGGAAGTTTAATGTATTTGAATACAATTCAATCTGCATGTGGCGCTCGCAAAAAAGCTAAGCGAGTTGGTCGTGGTATCGGTTCAACTGATGGTAAGACATGTGGAAGAGGTCACAAGGGTCAAAAAGCACGTTCTGGCGGTTATCATAAAGTAGGTTTTGAAGGCGGTCAGATGCCTTTGCAACGTAGATTGCCAAAAGTCGGTTTTACATCGAGAATTAAAAAATTTACAGCAGTTGTTCGATTGAATGAAGTTGATAATCTAGGTTCTGATGTTGTTGATTTGCAATTATTGATAGCTAAGAATGTGATTCCCGTTTTCTCTAAAAAGGTAAAAGTTATACTTAGTGGCGCAGTTACTAAGGCTATTACTTTTAAAGGTATGGGCGTAACTGTTGGTGCAAAACAAGCGATTGAAGCTGCTGGCGGCAAGGTTGAGGCTTAAGTGAGTTCTAAAGGATATGATGTATCTGCCGGTAAATTCCGCTTCGGTGAGCTAAAGGCAAGATTGCTTTTCGTTTTGGGTGCATTTATTGTTTATCGCATTGGTGCTCATATTCCTGTTCCAGGCATTGATCCAAAAGCTCTATCAGCTATGTTTGAACAACAATCAGGTTCTATACTTGATATGTTTAATATGTTCTCTGGTGGAGCTCTGATGCGGTTGAGTTTGTTCGCATTGGGGATTATGCCATACATTTCGTCTTCGATTATTATGCAGTTGATGACCATTGTGATTCCTGCAATGGAGCAGCTAAAAAAAGAAGGCGAGTCTGGTAGAAGAAAAATTTCTCAATTTACACGCTATGCGACTGTCGTTCTTGCAATGTTTCAGTCAATTGGTATTTCGATAGCCTTACAAAATCAAACTGCCGGTGGTTTTCCAGTTGTAATTCAGCCAGGTATTTCTTTTATTGTTGTTACTACACTAACTTTAGTGACAGGCACTATCTTCCTTATGTGGTTGGGCGAGCAGATAACTGAGCGCGGCATTGGAAACGGCATTTCACTTTTGATATTTGCCGGTATCGTTTCTGGTTTGCCTAATGCAATTGGTGGTACTCTTGAATTGGCAAGAACGGGTGAAATGAATGGTGCTCTAATTGTTGTTCTATTTGCTTTGTCGATCATCGTTACCGGTGTGGTGGTTTTTGTTGAGCGAGGACAGCGGAGGATTATTATTAATTATCCAAAGCGTCAACAAGGTAACAAAGTTTTTGGTGGTCAAACATCGTTTTTGCCATTGAAGCTGAATATGGCTGGTGTTATTCCCCCAATTTTTGCTTCAAGTATAATACTATTTCCTGCTACAATTGCTGGTTGGTTTGGTAATGTCGATGGTTTTTCGTGGTTGCAAGATATTTCTACCTTGCTATCGCCTGGTCAGCCTGTTTATGTTTTATTTTACGCGTTAGCCATTATATTTTTCTGTTTCTTTTACACTGCATTGGTTTTCAATTCAAAAGAGACAGCAGAAAACTTAAAAAAATCTGGTGCATTTCTTCCTGGTATTCGACCTGGTCAACAGACCACAATGTATATCGACAAAGTAATGACTCGATTGACATTGATTGGTGCTGTGTACATTACGCTGATTTGTTTGTTGCCTGAGTTTTTGATTGTTTATTGGAATGTTCCTTTTTCGTTTGGTGGGACATCTCTATTAATCATAGTGGTTGTGGTTATGGATTTTATATCGCAAATGCAAACGCATTTGATGTCACAGCAATACGAAGGTTTGATGAAAAAAGCAAACTTGAAAAAATAATTTAATTTAGTAGTGGATTTATCATGAAAGTAAGAGCCTCAATTAAGCCAATTTGTAAAAGTTGCAAAATCATCAAAAGAAATGGTGTTGTAAGAGTCATTTGCAAAGATGGTAGACACAAACAACGTCAAGGTTAATTTTTTGCATTTTTGGGCGGGCACTGATATGATGCCCTGCTTTACTTTATATTTATAGTACGATCTAGGAGTATCTGAATGGCACGTATTGCCGGTATTAACGTACCTGATCATAAGCATGCTGCTATTGCTTTAACTGCCATCTATGGTGTTGGTAGAAAAACAGCAATTAATATATGCAATGAAGTCGGTTTTTTACCAACTGTTAAGATTAGGGACCTTTCGGAAGAACAAGTTGAATCAATTCGTAAGGTTGTATCTGGTATGACCGTAGAAGGTGATCTTAGAAGAGAAGTCTCTATGAATATTAAGAGATTGATGGATCTAGGTTGCTTTCGTGGCATAAGACATCGTAGAGGTTTGCCTCTAAGGGGTCAAAGAACTAGAACAAATGCTCGTACTAGAAAGGGCCCTAGAAAGCCTGTTACTAAATAATATTGAAATAATAAGGTAAGTGATGGCTACTCAAAACAGAGTAAAGAAACGGATCAAAAAAGAAGTGTCCGATGGCATTGTGCATGTTCATGCTTCTTTTAATAACACCATAGTTACGATAACAGACAGAAAAGGTAATGCCTTATCATGGGCAACATCTGGTGGCTCAGGTTTTCGTGGATCAAGAAAAAGTACTCCTTTTGCTGCTCAGGTTGCTGCTGAAAAAGCAGGCGCTGTAGCACAAGAGTATGGTGTTAAAAATTTAGATGTCATGATTAAAGGTCCTGGTCCAGGTCGTGAATCTGCAGTGCGTTCTTTGAATAGCATGGGCTTTAAAATTTCAAATATTGTGGATGTAACACCCATTCCTCATAATGGATGCCGCCCACCCAAAAAACGTCGTGTTTAGGAAATTGGAGTAAACAAATGGCAAGATATCTTGGTCCTTCCTGTAAGTTAAGTAGAAGGGAAGGAACTGATTTATTTCTAAAAAGTAGAGGTAAATCACTTGAGGGCAAGTGCAAATTAGATCAAAGGCCTGGTCAGCATGGCGCTAAGCGCACTAGAAATTCTGATTATGCTTTGCAGTTGCGCGCTAAACAAAGACTTCGTCGCATTTATGGTGTGCTTGAAAAGCAATTCAGAAACTACTATAAAGCAGCTGATTTGCAAAAAGGTGCAACAGGTCAGAACTTGTTGAACTTTTTAGAATCTCGTCTCGATAACGTTGTTTATAGAATGGGTTATGCATCTACTCGCGCTGAAGCAAGACAATTGGTTTCCCACAAATCAATTATTGTTAACGATCAGTTAATCAATATACCGTCATATCAAGTTAGTGCTGGTGATTCTATAAAAATTCGTGAAAAATCTAAATCACAACAGCGTATTAAAGACTCTTTGACTGTTGCTGAGCAATATGGATTTCCTAATTGGGTTGAAGTTAATTCAAAAGAGATGAGTGGTGTCTTTAAATCTGTTCCTGATCGTATTGAATTAGGTGCGGAAATTAATGAACAGCTTGTTGTTGAGCTTTACTCCAAGTAATTAATTTAGGATTTAATTTATGCAGAGTTCTATTGTTGGCCTTCTGAAACCTCGATTAGTTGAGGTGATTAATGAATCGGCTAACCATTCGAGAATTGTGATTGAGCCGTTAGAGAGGGGCTTTGGCCACTCTCTTGGTAATGCATTACGTAGAGTTATGCTTTCATCAATTCCTGGTTGTGCAGTAACTGAGGTTGCAATTGATGGTGTTCTTCATGAATTTACCAGTATTGATGGTGTTCAAGAAGATGTTATAGACATTATTCTTAATCTTAAGAAATTAGCTGTCGTATTGCATTCTAAAGATGATATTACATTAACATTATCTAAATCCGGTGTTGGTGTTGTTACAGCTCGCGATATTGAAACTACTCATAATGTTGAAATTATTAATCCTGATTTAGTTATTGCAAATATAACCCAAGACTGCACTCTGAATATGCGAATTCGTATCGAGCGTGGTCGTGGTTATGTTCCATCAAGCATTAGAAAAGAGCTTTATGAAGACACGCCTGTAGGTGTTCTTATGGTTGATGCTGCGTATAGTCCAATTGTAAAAGTTGCTTATCATGTTGAAAGTACACGTGTTGAGCAAAGAACTAATCTTGATAAACTTGTCATTGAATTAGAAACAAATGGTACGGTTGATCCGGAAGAAGCAATTAAGCATGCGGCTTCAATTCTACATGATCAACTTTCTGTGTTTGTTGATTTTGAAAAAGTTAAAGATCAAGTGGTAGAAGAGGTTGTAATTGAAGAGCAATCTTTTGATCCTGTTTTATTAAGACCAGTGGATGATCTTGAATTGACCGTGCGATCTGCAAACTGTCTGAAAGCTGAAAATATTTTTTATATTGGTGATTTAATTCAGCGTACCGAAGTAGAGTTATTACGTACGCCTAATTTGGGTAAAAAATCACTTACTGAAATAAAAGACATTTTAGCAATCAAAGGGTTATCTTTGGGTATGAGACTAGAAAATTGGCCACCTGAAAATTTGGTCGATCAGTCGCAAGTTGGTATTTGAAATTAAGGCATTTTAGAAATGAGACACCGTAAATCTGGTAGACAGTTAAATAAAAACAGCAGTCATAGAAAAGCTTTATTTAGCAATATGACAGTTTCTTTGTTTAAACATGAATTGATTAAAACTACACTTCCAAAAGCTAAAGAGCTTCGTATGATAGCTGAGCCATTAATCACACTTTCTAAAGTTGATTCAGTTGCGAAACGTCGTCAAGCATTCTCTAAGCTACGTGATCGTGATGTTGTTACAAAATTATTTAACGAGTTAGGCCCCCGTTATAAAGAAAGAAACGGTGGCTATTTGCGAATTATCAAATGCGGTTTCAGATCTGGTGATGACGCTCCTATGGCTTACGTTGAGTTAGTCGATAGAGTTGTTATAACTAGCGCTGAGTAATTAAGATTTAAACCTGATATTAATCCTAGTATCAGGTTTTTTCTTTCTTTAGTGTTTTCAAAAACTCTAGCTTTTCTTTTATTTTCTTTTCTAATCCTCGTTCTGTGGGTATGTAATACTGACTACCTCTGAGTTCTTTTGGTAGATAGTCTTCTTCTGCTGCGTAAGCGAACTTTTCATTATGTGCATAACGATAATTTGCACCATATCCTAGGTCTGACATCATTTTTGTGGGTGCATTTTTTAGGTGAATTGGCACTTCGAGTGATCCATTGCTTTTAGCGTCATGCATTGATAATCTGAATGCTGTATAGACAGCATTACTTTTGGGTGCACAAGCTAAATATACTGTTGCATGTGCCAATGCAAGTTCCCCCTCTGGGCTCCCTAATCGTTCGAATGCACATGTTGCATCAATTGCTAATTGTAGTCCTCTAGGGTCAGCATTGCCAATATCTTCAGATGCCATCCTTATTAAACGTCTAGCAATATAGTAAGGGTCGCAACCGCCATCAATCATCCGTGAAAACCAATATAAAGCGGCATCTGGATCTGTTCCTCTTACTGATTTGTGTAATGCGGATATTTGTTCATAAAATATATCGCCCTTATTGTCATATCGATTGGTTTGGCCTTGTAAAACTTCGTTTAGCACATCAAGGTTGATGGTGTTTATGTTATTGATTGGTCTGGATAAATCTGAGGCTATTTCAAGTAATGTTAAACAACGACGCGCATCGCCATCAGCTGCTTTACATATTAAGTCTAATGCTTCTGGTGTTATTTGGATTTTCTTGCTAGCTAATCCTTGTTCATTACATAACGCTCTATTTACTAGGATTCTTAATTGATCAATCTCAATGCTATGTAACACATAGACTCTCAATCTTGATAATACCGCGTTATTTAATTCGAATGATGGATTTTCTGTGGTTGCTCCAAACAAAATTATTATTCCACTTTCCATTGGCGCTAATAAAGAGTCTTGCTGGCTTTTTGAGAACCTGTGAATCTCGTCTACAAATACTATTGTTCTAACACCACTATGTTGTTTCATGTATTCAGCTTCTTGTACAGCCGCTCTTAATTCTTTAACTCCGGCCATTACCGCTGATAATTCTATGAAATGACATTTTGTCTGTTTCGCTATGATTTTAGCTAAAGTCGTTTTCCCAACTCCCGGTGGACCCCAGAATACCAATGAATGTATCAGCCCTGCATCAATAGTAATTCTCAGTGATTTGCCTTCACCCAGCAAATGCTGTTGGCCGATAAATTCCTTTAGGCATGTTGGGCGCATACGGGCTGCGAGTGGGGTTGAATGTTGGTCGTTTACGATGTCGTCGAACATGAGTTATATGAGTTAGATTTTTTATCAGACAAGTGCTGATTATCCGAAATAGATAGGCTTTTCAGTGGTTTTTCTTTAAAATTAGCATATTTATATAATTGCGAACCAATACTGATATGGATTTAAAGTTTTTAGATTTTGAACAACCTATTGCTGAGTTGCAAGCTAAGATTGATGAATTGCGCAAAGTCGAATTTGATAACAATTTTGATATATCTGAAACGCTAAAGCAATTAGAACAAAAATGTGAAAGTTTGACTGAAACGATATTTTCAGATCTTTCTGATTGGCAAATTTCACAATTATCACGCCATCCAGGCAGGCCTTATACACTTGATTACATTTCATTGATATTCACCGATTTTCATGAATTGCATGGTGATCGTGCCTATGCTGATGACCCTGCTATTGTTTGTGGTTTGGCGCGCTTAGATGGTCAACCTGTTGCTGTTATTGGGCATCAAAAGGGGCGTGATACTAAAGAAAAGATTTATCGTAATTTTGGTATGCCTCGACCCGAAGGTTATCGAAAAGCGTTGAGAGTTATGAAATTGGCAGAGCGATTTCAACTGCCTATTATTTGCTTAATCGATACGCCTGGTGCGTATCCGGGTATTGGTGCGGAAGAGCGAGGTCAGAGTGAAGCAATCGCTCGCAATTTATTTGAAATGGCTCAATTGAAAACGCCGATTATTTGTACTGTGATTGGAGAAGGCGGATCGGGTGGTGCTTTAGCCGTGGGGGTTGGTGATCGATTATTGATGCTTGAGTACAGCACTTACGCTGTTATTTCACCAGAAGGTTGCGCTTCAATTTTATGGAAAAGCGCCGACAAAGCTCAATTGGCTGCAGAAGCTATGGGGATTACCTCTGATCGAGTTCGGGAACAGGGGTTTCTTGATGAAGTGGTTCGCGAGCCCATTGGCGGTGGTCATCGTAATTTTGACAAAGTAGCTTTAAATTTACGTGAAGCTTTATTAAGACATTTAGACGATTTAACCATTGAAGCTCAGAATATGGAGCAACTTTTGGAAAAACGTTATCAACGTATTATGCGTTTCGGTTCTTTCCTTGATGAACCTGTCAAATAGCTATAGCTTACGAATTGGTTTAATACGAAAAAGGCCGAATATTTCGGCCTTTTTTATAGCTATTTGTGCATCCTTATGTTGACTTTTAGTTCTATTAGTAACCTAATTCCATCCGATTCAGCCACCATTTTCATTGGCTATAGTGGTGGAGTTGATTCTCATGTTTTACTGCATTTGTTGGCAACAGTCTCTTGGTTGACTCCTAAAATTGTTGCGTTATATGTCAATCATGGTTTACAGGATGAATCCGATAATTGGGCTAAACATTGTCAGCAACAATGTAAGCAATTGGATGTTGCTTATAAAGAACTCAGCGTTGATGCAAAAGCAAAAGCTGGTGAGAGTCCTGAAGAGGCAGCAAGAAATGCTCGTTACGCAGCTTTTCGACGATTAGTAAAATCGGGTGATATTTTATTGACAGCACAACATAGAGAGGATCAGCTTGAAACTGTGTTATTGCAAATGTTTCGTGGGGCAGGGTTGAGTGGTTTATCTGCTATGGCTACTCATACAGCCTTTGGCGATGGCGCGTTAATACGACCTTTTCTTACTATTTCAAAAGCGCATATACAAGCTTATGCGGTTCACCATTATTTATCATGGATTGATGATCCATCTAATCTGGTCGATGATTTTGATCGTAATTATCTTCGTAATCAGATTATTCCCTTATTAAAACAGCGTTGGCCTGCATTAGATCAAACGGTATCTAGGAGTGCGCAGCATTGTGCTGATGGAGTCGCTTTAATAAATGATTGGGTTACTCGAAATATGCGACAAATTGTTGATCCTATTGATAATGGATTATTAATCCCGCTATGGCAGTCTTTCAATCATGTTCAGCGTTCTTATTTGTTAAGACAATGGTTGGCTGATTTCGGATTGAAACCACCTAGTCAAGCCGTTTTGCAAGCCATTATGTTTCAAGTGATTGACGCTAAGGATAGCGCTAATCCTAGTGTTTCAATTCAAAATAAACGCATTAAAAAGTATCGCCAGAAATTATACTGCCTAGATTCCTGCGAGTTAATTGATACATTCAATACGGGGATATGGGAACCAAAACAGTTATTTTTCGATTTAGCTAATGGTTTCCATTTGAAGTTAGTTGATTCGACTATTGGCATACCAAAGTCTTTTTGGGGCGGTAAAGCGGTTACCGTTCAAAAACGTCAAGGTGGAGAGAGAATTCAGTTACCGTTTAGGCTGGGTAGCCATTGTCTTAAGAAACTTTTTCAAGAATCTAATGTTCCGCCTTGGCAACGAATCAGTAAACCCTTGATATTTATTGATGGTCAATTAGCTGTTGTGCCTGGGTTATGGGTAGATCAACGATTTTTGGCTGATGATGGTGATTGCTATCAAATCATAATAGAAAAAAATAATCAGTTTTGATTTGGAGTGGCGAAATCCCAATGAGATTTCGCCTTTAGTCATTATTTGATTTTCAATAACTCTTTGCCATCACTAGTGAAGTGGCAAATGCCGGCAGCGTAATAACTGCAATCTTCAGATTGTTCCAATTTGGCGCCATTGGGTGTTAGGTGGACTTTCAAAGAGCAATTCTTTGCTTCTCCTTCAATGCGTTTTTTCATGACGATTTCATTCTCAGCGACTTGTTTTGCATCGCCACTGACTTCGGCAGAGCAAGCGTGTTTTCCAGTTTCATCGACGTTTGGCTCAAAATCAACATCAGCACTCACAGTAATATCGTCTTTTAACTTGGTAATTTTAAGATGTTGAACGTGATTGCCATCGCGCAAAATGTAATGATCGGTCGCAGCAAAACTGTTAAGAGAAAATAGTAAAGCGGTAACAAAAAATAGATTTTTTTTCATGATATACCTTTGTTTTTATTAATTTTGGATAATACGGGTATTAATTATTATCCCGCGTTTAGATTGTACCTTACTGCCGATTTTTACCAAATCCAACCTGATCTAGTTTTAATCAATTCCATTCCCATTCGAACAGTAGCCATTGGTTAATGTCAGTATTTTTATCAAGATCATTTTTTTTAACATCCATTTTGCCATCGCCATTGGTATCAAGCATGTAATAAGCTGGACCAACTTGAGGCATAATTTTAATCATATACACTTTTCCATTGCGTCTAAACTCTTGAATCGTTTCTTTTCCTTTGCGAATAATCGTAATATCCGGCTGCATTTCTTCGCCAGACTGAATTATAGGTGGTAATTCTGGTTGCTCAGGCATAGCAACAGGCTCTGCTTCTGTGGCCGCGAGTGTCAGAGTAGTAAGGAATAAAAATACAATACTTGCGTTTATAAGGATGCGCATGGGAAGAAGATTGTTAAATAATCTATAAAGCCGAGATGATAACAGTTTAGTAAAGCTGTTTCTGTTAGATTGGATATTTTATTATCGACAGTTGCCGATGAAGATGACATCTACCGCCATTTTAGAGGTAGATGTCATTTAATTTAAGCTTGTTTGCGCAGGTATTTTTCAACGCCTGTAGTTCTTGTAAAGTTTGATTCAGTTGTTTGCAGACTTTGACGAGCAAGATACTTTGCAACACCAGAAATGTGAGGTAAATCTTTGCTCAGTGTTTCTTGATTGCTCAAGTACTTAGCTACACCCGTTATCTCTGACTGAGCTCTTGGTAACGCTTCTTGTTTTGCCAAATATTTACTAACTGAGCTCAATTCAACAGTAGGCTTGATAACTAAAAGTTGTTTAGCCAAGTATTTGTCGACACCAGTTAAAGCAGGTTGCTGCTTAGCGATGATTGCTTGTTTTGCTAAATATTTTGCTACGCCGCTTAAAGGTTCGGCCTGACTTTGTAATTGGATTTGTTTAGCAATGTAACGTGCAACACCCGTTGGCTTTGATGCTTGGCTATCGGCAGCGGTAATTTTAGCAAGATATTTATCAACGCTTGAGCCTTCAACTACTTCTTCAATTACTGGTGTATCAGTACTCTCGGTTTCAGCGTCTTGATTAGCTAAAGCTTCGGCTTTTTCTCTTGCCATTCTTGCTTCCTGTTCGATGTAGCGTGCAACTAACGCAGCGGCAGCCGACTTTCTTTCTGCAATTGATTGTTCAGCGATGAACTTAGCAACACCGGTCAACGGTGTTTGTGTATTTTGCGCACGCTCAAGTTGTTGCAAATACTTACTAACCCCAGTCACAATAATTGGGTCTTTTGCACGTAAGGCTTCGCGAGAGACATATTTAGCAACACCAGTGGCTACAGGGGCATCTTTTGCTAACAAATCCTGTTTCATGACGTATTTAGCAACACCAGTTAGGCTTGGTGTATCTGAGCTTAATAATTGCTGTTTAGTCAAATACTTAGCCACGCCTGTTACGACATTAGCGTCTTTATCATGCTTAGTAATGTATTTAGAAACGCCGGTTGTTGGTGTTTCACGTGCCAAAATAGTCTGTTTGACTAAATATTTAGCAACACCAGTAATTGGATTTTCTGCTTGGCGTGATAAATATTTTTCAACACCGCTAATGATCGTTATTTCTTCTTCTGGTTCAGCTATAACGACAGCTTCCTCAATAACGATTTCGTCAATCGCTTCGGCTATTTCTGTTACAACTGCTGCTGTTGCTTGCTGATTTGCAAGATAACGAGCAACACCTGTCAATTCTTCTGTTTCTTGTTCCAATGCGTCCAGAACTTCTTCGACTTCTGGTTGCTTAGGCTCTAGTTGTTGTAAATAACGGGCGACGCCTGTTAAAGCTTGCTCCGAGACATCTGGTTGTTGTGGTTCAAGCTTTTGCAAGTATCGAGCCACGCCAGTCAACTGGTTGCTTTCCCAATTTTGCCCATCTCTGTTTTCGACAGTGCTCGTTGCAGATGGGTTGTCGAATAAAAAGGTCGGCAATATCCCGAATAAGCTATTCATCAAACTATTTTTTTTCATCTGTGAACACCTCTGGTTTGTATTGTTGTGTGATATTCGCAGAAACACTAACAGATTGCTAGTGTTTCTGCGGTTTTCGATTAAAGCACTGCTTCTACGTTAGCAACCACATTGTCTACAGTAAAGCCGAACTCTTTAAACAGTTCGCCTGCTGGTGCTGATTCACCGAAGCGATCCAAGCCAACCACACGACCATTGCTGCCCGCATATTTCCACCAGC
>JBJSYX010000398.1:0-5446 GCA_046090005.1 Methylomonas sp.
TATTATGAAAAAGCTTATAAACACATCGGCGATTGCTTTAAGTTTATTTTTGACGGGTTGTGCTTCGCAAACCGCTTGGACACCCACTGTTGACCCATACAATGACCGCAATGCCAGTCGTATCAATCAGGATATGCAAGAGTGTCAACAATTAGCGTCACATGCTTCCGGTGGCACTGCTAAAGAGACCGCTATTGGCGCAGGTGTTGGTGGTTTGATTGGCGCTGCGGGTGGTGCGGCTTTAGGCGCTATCGTTGGCAACCCAGGTACTGGTGCGGCGATTGGTGCAGCAGCGGGCGGGATTGGTGGCGGTGCGAAACAAGGCTTTGAATCCGAAGAACAATACAAACGCGCTTACATCAGCTGCATGAGACAACGTGGCCATAACGTAATTAATTAAACGCATCTTGCCGCAGTCTTTATCTAAGACTGCGGCACTTCACAATCCTCAAAAACTCATGCACGAACTGTCCTTGTGCGAAAGCGTGTTGCAAGTAATAGAGCAACAAGCCGAAGTTGAAAACTATCAAACTGTCACCGCTGTTTATTTAGAAATCGGCGCATTATCTGGTGTTGATCCAGCCGCAATGCGCTTTTGTTTTGATAGTGTGGTACAAGGCTCTTTAGCTGAAAAAGCGCGCTTGGAAATTATCGAAATTGCTGGCCAAGCTTGGTGTTCAGCTTGCAACGCCAATGTATTTATTGAGCAACGCTATGAAACTTGTCCAAACTGCGGCAGTTATCCCTTACAAATCAACGATGGTGATCAAATGCGAATTAAACAATTAGAGGTGGCGTAATGTGTGGCATTTGCGGTTGTGGCGACGGGCATCAACATAGTCCAAAACATAGTCATATTCTTGGTTTAAGTCCGACTCGAATGGTAAAAATCGAGCGGGATATTTTGGCTAAAAATAATCATTATGCCGCTGAAAATCGTCGCTATTTTACTGAACGGCAGATGTTGGTTTTAAATCTGGTCTCCAGCCCCGGCTCTGGCAAAACGACTTTGCTGACTGAAACCATTGAACAACTGAAAGCGGATACCGAAATAGCGGTCATAGAAGGCGACCAACAAACCAGCCGCGATGCCGAGCGAATTAGCGCTACCGGTGTACCGGCTTTGCAAATTAATACCGGTAAAGGTTGTCATTTAGAAGCTCAGCGCATTGGGCAAGCTTTAGCCAGTTTGCAGCCTAAAGCCCAAAGCGTGTTATTTATCGAAAATGTCGGCAATCTGGTTTGTCCATCAGGATTTGATTTAGGCGAGGCGCATAAAGTGGTGATCTTGTCGGTGACAGAAGGCGAAGATAAGCCGATTAAATACCCCGACATGTTTCATGCCGCTAATTTAATGCTACTCAATAAAATCGACCTACTACCTTATCTGGATTTCGATGTTGAGCAGTGTATTGCTTACGCTAAACAAGTGAATCCCAATATCGAGGTAATACAGCTTTCGGCCAAATCCGGCCAAGGTCTTGAGCAATGGCAAGCTTGGATTAAAACCCAACTGGCAAAGGTAAAACCATGTGTTTAGCCTTACCTGCACAAATCATCGCTATTGATACTGCAACCGGTATGGCAACCGCATCAGTCAATCAAGTTAAAGTCGAAGTATCACTGGCATTGGTTGATGAGGTAGTGATTGGTGATTATGTTTTGGTACATGTGGGGTTTGCTTTGCAAAAAATTGATCATGACGAGGCTTTGGCGACCTTGGCCTTATTTGCTGAAGCCGGATTAACCGCTACCACATGAAATACATCGATGAATTTCGCCAGCCTGATTTAGCCAAACAACTGGCAACCAGCATTCCCCAAGCCGTTGATTCACATCGTCATTACCGCTTGATGGAATTTTGCGGTGGCCATACTCACGCGATTTTCCGTTATGGACTACACGATTTAATTCCTGCCAATGTCGAGTTTATTCACGGTCCAGGTTGTCCGGTTTGTGTGTTGCCAACCAGTCGAATTGATAACGCGATTGAGTTGGTCGAAAAATACGATGTGATTCTCTGTACTTATGCCGATTTGATGCGAGTGCCAGCCTCGGAGCGCAACAGTTTGCTAAAGGCTAAAGCCAATGGCGGCGACATTCGGATGATTTATTCCAGCCAAGAAGCGTTAAAAATTGCCCGTCAAAATCCTCAACGGCAAGTGGTGTTTTTTGCGATTGGTTTTGAAACCACCACCCCGCCGACTGCGGTAATTTTGCTGCAAGCGCAAGCCGAGCAACTGAATAATTTTTCAGTGTTTTGTAACCATGTTTTAACCCCAGCAGCGATGCAGGCTCTATTGGATGCACCGGAACCAATTGTAGTGGATGGTTTTCTGGGGCCTTCGCATGTCAGCACCATTATTGGCACACAACCGTATCACCGCTTTGCCGAGCAATATCAAAAGCCGATTGTGATTGCCGGTTTTGAGCCGCTGGATGTCATGCAATCAACCTTAATGCTGATTCGCCAATTAAATGCCGGCCAGCACCAAGTTGAAAATCAATACAGCCGCGCCGTTACCGCGCAAGGTAATCGTAAAGCCCAAGCATTAATGGAGGCGACATTTGAATTAAGAACCCACTTTGAATGGCGTGGTTTGGGAGAAATTGCTAATAGTGCTTTGAAGCTAAAAGCTGAGTTTTCTAAATTTGATGCCGAACAACGTTTTAGTTTAACCGCCAAATCAGCAAAAGCAGTGAAAGGCTGCGAGTGTCCGGCGATTTTGCGTGGCACGAAAAAACCACAAGACTGTAAATTGCTCGGTACGGTTTGCACTCCCGACAATCCGATGGGTTCTTGCATGGTTTCATCGGAAGGAGCTTGCGCCGCTTATTGGTCGTATGGGCGACTGAGACGATAAGCCTAGGCTTAATCTGCTAGAATCGCTATTTTCAAAGCCAATCAAAGCTATTAATGAATATTACCGCCATTTATCCCGGCACCTTTGACCCAATTACCAACGGGCATTTAGATTTAATTTGCCGAGCCTCAAAACTCTATGGCCGCGTGATTGTTGCTGCAGCCACCAGTTTGGGCAAAAAGCCTTTATTCGGCTTAGACGAGCGTGTAGCATTGATCAGAGAAGTAGTGAGCGATTTGCCGAATGTCGAAGTGATTGGTTTTAATACCTTGTTAGTAGACTGTGCCAAACAACATCAAGCCTCGGTGATTATTCGCGGCTTACGCGCAGTGTCTGATTTCGAATACGAATTTCAATTAGCCGGCATGAACCGCCGTTTATCGCCTGATATTGAAACCGTGTTTTTAACCCCAGCCGAACAATACGAATTTATTTCCTCAAGCATGATTCGCGAAATTGCCCAATTAAAAGGTGATGTTTCGAGTTTTGTGCCTGATTCAGTTAAACAACGCTTAATCGAAAAATTTACAACGGAGTAAACATGGCGCTGATAATTAGTGACGAATGTATCAATTGCGACGTCTGCGAACCAGAATGTCCAAATGGCGCAATTAGCCAAGGTGAGGATATTTATGTGATTAACCCAGAATTATGTACTGAGTGCGTAGGGCATCATGACAAACCGCAGTGTATGGAAGTCTGTCCTGTTGATTGCATTAGCAAAAACCCAGCAATCGAAGAAGACAAAGACAGTTTGTATCAGAAATATCTCAAATTAATCGCTTAATCGTCGATGGCCTTAGCGACGAAACCACAAAAGTCGTCGCTAAGGGCATCAACGCCACCTATTTAAGCATTGCCAAGTTGTAAAACCGTAATTTCAACTTTGGCAAGCCCAGACCTGAGAAAACCCAGCTGTTTAGCGGCTTGTTTTGAAACATCCAACATGCGTTTATTTTTAGCATGTGGTCTTGAGTTCACTCGCAAATTAACCGAGTGATGATTTTTTAAATTAACTACTTTAATCATCGAGCCAAAAGGCAAGGTTGCATGAGCAGCAGTTAAAGCGTTTTTATCATAGCGTTCGCCACTTGCTGTGCGTTGGCCATGAAATTTATCGTTAAAATAAGAAGCAACCCCAACTTTTTTGTCTGTCATTACAGGGTGCTTCGCCGTTTTTGCAAAGGTCTCGGAACCAAATAAAGTTAACAAAATTGTTAACACTATTTGCGCCAACCATTGACTTTTTTTCATCAGCTACCTCCCATTATTGGTTAATGTCTCTTGGCTGTGAAGGATGCAGGTTACCCGAGAAAATTAGCCAAGGCAACCAAAAACTGCCTTTTTTACAGTTTTTTGAAAAATCCAAGGGCTTGATTTATATCGATTTTAGGTAATTTTGATGTCTAGCGGGGCAGCTCTTAGCCCCCGCCAGCGCTGGGATAGCGTTAGAATTAACGCAATAATTCGACTGCTTTTTCGGCCGCTTTTTGCTTGGCTTTTGCTTTAACATTTTTTACAGCTTCACCGGTCGATTTTGGCGCATCTTTTAACTGTTTTGCCGCTTTCAATGTCTCCACACTTTGTTTTAATTCTTGTGGAGCAGCTTGTTTTAATTTCTCTTCAGCGGCGTTTTTTAGCGCCTCAGTTGCTTGTTTTTTTGCAGCAGTAGGGGCGTTAGCAACGCCTTTTGCCGCTTCAACGCTTTTTACCGCTTCAGGAGCCGCAGTTGTCGCCGCATCTTTTACCAATTGTTTGCCAGCGGCTTCCAATAAAGTGCTATCAGCCATTACGCTGCCAGAAGCGATTAACAAGGTAGTTAAAATAATGGTTTTGTTTAACATGAAAAAATTCCTCGAATAAAAAGTTAGACTACGGACACAAAATAAGCGCTGAGTCTTAACGCTTTATTAACAAATTAAATTTCAACTCAATCCAGTCCAAGGCTTATAAAGTCCCTCAACGCTAATCCCATACATATCCAAAATGCGCCCAACCCCTTCATCAACCATCGCTCGCATCGAATCGGTTTTGTTATAAAACGCTGGCATAGGTGGATAAATAATCCCGCCCATTTCGGTAACAGCGGCCATATTACGGATATGAGCTAGATTTAGAGGGGTTTCGCGAGGAATTAACACGGTTTTGCGACGTTCTTTTAAAGCCACATCAGCCGAGCGGGAGATTAAATTATCACCAAAACCATGAGCAATCGCTGCCAAGGTTTTCATCGAACACGGCGCAACCACCACGCCTTCGGTTTTAAACGAACCACTAGCAATTGGCGAAGCAATATCATTAATCCCGTGTGCAACATCCGCCAAGGCATACAACTCAGCTTTATCCATCTCTAGTTCGTATTTCAGGTTCACCAAGCCTGCGCTGGAAATCACTAAATGTGACTCCCATTCAGGCAAGGTTCGCAGAATTTCTAACATACGCACGCCGTAAATCGCACCGGTAGCACCGGTCATGGCGATAATTAAGCGTTTTTTGGTGTTCATAATAATCCTTGAAAAACAGTACGATGCAGGTATTGACCTACAAAATCAAAGCCATTTTATCGGTCGCGGTAACTAGGG
>JBJSYX010000399.1:0-6830 GCA_046090005.1 Methylomonas sp.
TGTATGAGGATAAGGCTTACATTTTGTTGTGGACCAAATTTTTAGGCCTAAGCATTTTGATGCTGACTTCTTATTACGTTTATGACAAGAAAAACAAACAGCTAATTAAATTGAATAGCCGAGAAAGAGCGTTTTTGTTGCAGGTTTCTTATTATCTGACCAAAGAGTATCACGTCCCACCACAAGCGGCGGCATCAGCAACTACCTTGTTTAAGGATTTTTGCCAAGCGATTACCAATCGCGGCGGTAAGACTTGGACTGATTTGTTTACCGTTAACCCTAAAGAAAAAGCACTGGCTTACTCTAAGCAAGTGTCTCAAGTTGCGCAGCGCGCTAACAACAACGGCATCAATCACTTAAGATCAAGAAGAAGATAAAACCGATTGTTTTTGGCTGGGTTAGCGAGGCGATCAACGCTACTCAGCCAATAATCCTCTGGCACACGCCAACACCTGTTCGGCTTGAATTTCTTTAATCGAAAAGTCGTTTTTATCCAGTTTGAAGGGATTAACGATGGACGGTGATTTTAGAACGTGGTTGATTGAAGTTTGGTAAACCCGACTAATCGGCGTCGGGCCGAATAAGGTAATCGATGGCCGATTAAGTCCCCAAGCCATGTGAGTTGGGCCGGTGTCGTTACCAATCACTAAATCCACTTTGGCAATCAGGGCTTTAAGGTCGTTAAGATTTAACCTTGGCAGTAGTTTGGCATCGCTGCGTTCAGCTATCCATTCGCCATCTTGCCGTTCTTGTTCGCTCCCCCAACAAATCAGACAATTTGCCGCTAAACCTTGCACCACTTCGAGATAGTGCTGTTTCGGGTAATTGCGACTCGGCCAAGTCGAGCCTATCACTAACAAAATTTGCTTTTGTCCGCTAACAAAATAATCATTAATTGCCGCGCCTGCGGGTTGATAAAACAAAAACGGCTGCTTATCGATAATTTGCTGTTGGTTGACGCTAATTCCTAAAGGCTTTGTCAGCACTTTAACATTGCGGTCGATGGTGTTGGCATCATAAGAACAGGCAACAGTGGTTTTATACAACCAAGCCGCGACTGATTCGCGGATTGAGTGCTTATCAAAACCCGCGCAATGTTTCGACAATAATCTTGCCACTACTGCCGATTTGATTAAGCCTTGGGCATCAATCACCAAGTCGTATGAGCGTTGGCCGTAGGCTTTGATTTTGTCGAGTTCGCCCCAAATGCCCGATTTTTGGGTTTTTAAGCTTTTTAAATTAACCGTTAGCACTTGGTTAATGTCGGGATTATTAGCCAGTAGTTCGGCAAAACCTTGTTCAACAATCCAGTCGATTTCAGCTTGCGGATAGGCGGCTTTGATAAATTGCAAAGCGACCATAGCGTGAACAATATCGCCTAGCGCTGATAATTTAACGATGGCAATTTTCATGGTGCTTTAAGCGTCAATCGCAGCCATCACGCTGGCGGGTTCGATTTTGGCTAGGCATTCGGTATGACCTAACGGACATTCCCGTTTAAAACACGGCGAGCAAGGCAAATTCAGATTAAGAATTTTCGCATCAGCATGTAATGGCGGAGTGAAATTAGGGTCGGATGAGCCGTATAAAGCGATAACTTTTTTATCCAGCGCGGCGGCAACGTGCATTAAGCCAGAATCATTACTGACCACCACATCGGCTAAAGACAATAAATCTACCGCTTCGGCCAAACGGGTATTGCCAGCAAAATTTTGGCAAACCTCACCGGATAACTGGTTAATCTGTTCCGCAACGGCTTTATCTTTGTCCGAACCTAATAACCAAACTTGCCAACCTTGTTGCTGTTTTTGTTGGGCTAAGTTGGCAAAGTGTTGTATCGGCCAACGCTTAGCTGGGCCATATTCGGCACCGGGGCAGAGCGCCAGAATTTTGCGGTCGCGATTGATTTGAAATTTGTCGATGACGGTTTGTTGTTGCTCGGTGGTAATCGATAGTTTTGGAAAGCTGTAACTAGGTGGTTGCTGGGCGTTTTCGGGCAATCCTAACGCCACAAAGCGTTGTACGGTCATTGTTAAGCGCTGCTTATCCAATCGCCGCGCATCATTTAACAAACCCCAACGCATTTCCCCTAAAAAACCGGTGCGGAGCGGAATAGCGGCAAAAAACGGGATTAAGGCAGATTTCCAAGAATTGGGTAGCAGAATCGCTTGATGGTAAGCGTGGCTTTTTAGTTGTTTGCCAAGCTTATAACGAGCCGACAAACCTAATTGACCGTGGCCCAACGGCATCGCAATCGCTTGTCGAACTTCTGGCATCCGCTGTAATAAGGGCAAGGACCAAGCAGGTGCCAACACATCAATTTGGCAAAGCGGATGTTGCTGTTTGAGGGTGATGAACAAGCTTTGTGCCATCACCATGTCACCGACCCATGACGGGCCGATGACGAGGATGCTGTTAGGACTAGCGCTCACTTTAGCGAACGTAGCTTAACCACTCACGGTGGTCATCGCGACGACCATTAACATAATCAAAATACAAGGCTTGCAGTTTTTCAGTGACTGGGCCGCGGGTGCCACTACCGATTGCGCGCCCATCATATTCACGAATGGGCGTCACTTCCGCTGCTGAACCGGTGAAGAAGGCTTCATCAGCCACATAGACTTCGTCACGGGTAATACGTTTTTCAATCACTTCATAACCTTGTTCACGAGCGATAGTAATCAAGGTGTCGCGGGTGATGCCTTCTAAAGCCGAAGTGGTTTCTGGCGTGTATAGCTTGCCATTGCGGACGATGAACAAGTTTTCACCGCTACCTTCAGCCGCATACCCTTCATGATCCAACAACAAGGCTTCGTCATAGCCAGTCGCCAAAGCTTCTTGTAAGGCCAAGATTGAGTTGATGTAATTGCCATTGGCTTTGGCTTTGCACATGGTGCTGTTAACGTGATTACGGGTGTAAGACGAGGTGCGAATACGGATGCCTTTTTCCATATTCTCTGCGCCTAAGTAAGCACCCCATGTCCAAGCGGCAATCATCACATGCACTTTCAGGTTATCAGCACGTAAGCCCATGCCTTCTGAACCGAAGAAGCACATGCTACGAATGTAAGCGCTATCGAGATTGTTTTTAGCTACCGCATCACGATGAGCTTGATTGATTTCGTCTTTGCTGAACGGAATCTTCATATTCATGATGTGCGCTGAACGGTATAAACGGTCAGTATGCTCAGCTAATTTAAAAATCGATGTGCCATCCTTGCCGTTGTAAGCGCGAAGGCCTTCGAATACGCCTGCGCCATAATGCAAGGTGTGGGTCAAGACATGGACTTTAGCTTCGCGCCATTCTACCCATTGACCGTCCAGCCAAATCCAACCGTCTCTATCATCCATCGTTTTCATGCTCTAAACCCGTCTGTTATCTCTAAAAAATTGATCTAAGCCCACTTAAAGCAGCGGGCTGGCTTGGAATTGTACTATAAAGCGATTCCCGCATTCAGCTTGCGGGAAAAGTGATTAAGCGTCGATGTGCTTTCTCAATTCTTTAGGTATTGAAAAGACTACTTTTTCTTCAATACCTTGATTTTCTCGAACCGTAGTGGTTTCACCGCCCCAGTCTTTCAATTGTTGAATAACCGCTTGAACTAACACCTCTGGGGCTGAAGCACCGGCAGTTACACCAACAACATCGACAGCATCAAACCATGCTTCCTGCATGTCTTTTGCGGTATCAATCAAATAAGCGGGTTTGCCTAGTTGTTCGGCAATTTCGCGTAAACGATTTGAATTAGAGCTGTTCGGCGACCCCACTACCAGAATCAAGTCAGAAATTTCTGCCAAGTCATGCACCGCATCTTGGCGGTTTTGAGTGGCGTAACAAATATCGTCTTTTTTCTGTTCTTTGATCGAAGGGAAATGAGCGCGTAAGGCATCAACCATCACCTTGGTATCGGTCATCGACAGGGTAGTTTGGGTGACATAAGCCAAGTTATCAGGATTGTTAACTTTCAGATTTTTGACGTCTTCTGGGGTTTCTACCAAATAAATATCACCGTGTTCGGTACATTTATCATATTGGCCCATAGTGCCCTCTACTTCTGGATGACCTGCGTGACCAATCAAAATCACTTCGCGATCTTGTTTAGCGTGCTTAGCGACTTGCATGTGCACTTTAGTGACTAAAGGACAAGTCGCATCAAATACAGTCAGCTTGCGTTCTTCGGCTTCTTTTTGAACTTGTTTAGACACGCCATGCGCACTAAAAATCAAATAGGAACCGACTGGTACATCACTTAAATCTTCGATAAAAATCGCGCCTTTCTTTTTTAAACCATCAACCACCGTGCGGTTATGTACTACTTCATGACGCACATAAATCGGCGCGCCGAAGGTATCAATGGCTTGATCGACAATTTCAATAGCACGGTCAACACCGGCACAGAATCCATGAGGGTTTGCGAGTACGATTTGCATATTCTTGACTAATTTACTGGGTTAAGGTGGAACGATTTTAATCCAATTTTGTTTCTGCGACGATAATTCCATCGCTATCGGCATATAAATAATGATCTTTTTTAAAATTGACACCGGCAAAAGTGATCATTACATCACTATCACCTCGTCCGTGTTTATCGCTACGCAAAGGGTGAGTATTTAAAGCCATCACCCCAATCGGCAGTTGTTGAATCAACTCAGAACCGCGAATACAGCCATAAACGACAAGTCCTTGCCAGCCGTTTTCCAGCGCCAGCGCGACCAATTGCTGGTCTAACAAAGCACAACGCCGCGAACCGCCGCCATCAATCACCAACACCCGATTGACGACTTTTTGTTGCAAAGTTTCTCGAATCAAACTGCTGTCTTCAAAGACTTTTAGGGTACTAATCAAACCGCTGAAACGAGGCTGGTTACCAAAAAACCTGAAAATAGGCTCAGCAATTTGAAAATTGTTTTGCTGAGAAAATTGGTCACACAAATCAGCGGTATGAAACGGCATAAAGCCTCCCAACGATTAGTAATAACGCGCCAACAAGCCATATTGACATTCGGCTTCTGGCAATGGAATCCGCACTTCATAACCGCCACCCAAGGCTTCTTGCACTGGGTTGCCGTATTTATCAAACATGGCGTCAACGGTAATATCGCGATTACCATTTGGCAGAATCATCTCCACTTTATCGCCAACCGCAAATTTGTTCTTAACGCTAACATCGGCTAGACCGGTTGCCGGATCATAAGCGGTAATTTCGCCGCAGAATTGTTGTTGATGGCTTTTTGAGTAACCGGAAATATAGTTTTGGTGTTCGTGGGTGTGGTGACGTTGATAGAAACCGTCGGTGTAGCCGCGATTGGCGAGATTATCCAAAATACCGATTAATTCCGGTTGGAAAGGACGACCCGCTAAAGCATCATCAATCGCTTGCCGATAAGTTTGTGCAGTACGCGCCACATAAAAATGCGATTTGGTACGACCTTCGATTTTTAAGCTATCCACGCCAATTTCAACCAATCGCTGCACATGCTCAATCGCCCGTAAATCTTTGGAATTCATGATGTAAGTGCCGTTTTCATCTTCCATCACCGGCAACAACTCACCTTTACGTCCTTCTTCTTCCAGAAAGTAAATATTGTCGGCTAAAGGATGACGCTGAGCACCGCCGCAACTGGCGGTGCTGAGTTGGTCGTTAATATCGTTCATCGACAACACGCTACTGCTACTTGGCAGATAATCGCCTTCGGCATTTTCTTCAGCAGGCACGGTGTCGTATTTCCAGCGACAGGAATTAGTGCAAGTACCTTGGTTTGGATCGCGATGATTAAAGTAGCCAGATAATAAGCAACGACCAGAATAAGCGATACACAACGCACCGTGAACAAATACTTCCAATTCCATATCAGGGCATTGTTGGCGAATTTCGGCGATTTCATCCAGCGATAATTCGCGCGACAAAATCACCCGCTCAACACCCATGGTTTTCCAGAATTTAACGCTGGCATAGTTAACCGTATTCGCTTGCACCGACAAATGAATCGGCATCTCTGGCCATTGTTCACGAGTCATCATAATCAAGCCAGGGTCGGCCATAATCAAAGCATCAGGCTTCATGGCAATCACGGGTGCCATGTCTTTGACAAAAGTTTTGATTTTGGCGTTGTGTGGAATCACATTGGCCGCCAAGAAAAACTTTTTGCCCAAATCGTGCGCTTCGGCAATCCCTTTTGCCAAATTGTCGGCTAAAAAGTCGTTGTTACGCACGCGAAGACTGTAACGAGGTTGACCGGCATAAACCGCATCGGCACCAAAAGCGAAGGCATAACGCATGTTACGCAAAGTACCAGCGGGTGAAAGAAGTTCGACGTGTTTCATGATATGTAGTTAGCTAAATAGATGACGGGATTTTAACACTGTTACCGAGTAAGGCACTTTTAGCGACCAAAACTAAAACCAAATACGCAATACCAGCGCCGCAAAAATGCCCGCAACAACATCGTCGAGCATAATGCCAAAGCCACCGCCAACCTGTTTATCCAAGTAGCGAATCGGCCAAGGTTTAATAATGTCAAACAAACGAAATGCCACAAATCCGGCAAGCAAGGTTTGCCAAGTTAAAGGCAAACCGTAAAGGGTGATTAAAAAACCAGCAACTTCGTCCCAAACAATGCCGCCAAAATCATGCACGGCCAGTTTCTTAGCGGCTTGATCGCAAATCCAAATGCCAACAATAACGCTCAAGGCGGTTGCGATTAGATAAATCGTTGGATTGCTATAAAGTATTAAGGCTAAATAAATCGGCACAGCGGCCAAAGTTCCCAAAGTTCCTGGCATATATTTTGATAAACCGGAACCAAAACCAAAGGCTAACAATAACACC
>JBJSYX010000400.1:0-4277 GCA_046090005.1 Methylomonas sp.
AATGCTGCCCGCACCTTGCGCTCATCGCGTGGCTCGGCCAAGGCTTTTAACCAGATTAATAAATCCTGTGCTTCTTGGCTGCTATAAATCGAATCGCGTTCGGATAAATACACGCTGCGCAGTTTTCGTGCCGCTAAGGCTTCGCGAATCAATTTTGCTTCTTTATTGCTACGCACCAGAATCGCTATATCACCGGGTTGCAAGGGCTTAAAAGGCTGCTCTTTTAAACTTTTAAAACCGGTTTCCCTTGAGTTCAACAACGCGACAATTTCACTGGCCGCCACCTGCGCCAATGTTTGCCGATAATCATCAACCCCAATCGGCGCTGGTAACGCTTGATGCCAAACCGTCAAAGGCTGAGCTGATTGGCCGTTAACCTGCCAAACTTCATCGCGGCCTTTAGCGTCAACATCAATAAACGCCAACGGATTGTGCTGATCATCTTGCTTAAATAAAAACGCCCCTTGCGGTTGATTTTGATCGGCGTTGAGAAACAAACAATTCACCGCTTTCACCAAGCTTTGGCTGGAGCGGTAATTAGTATTTAGCGTGTAATGCTTGCCTTGAGTGGCTTGATGAGCTTTCAGATAGGTAAAAATATCCGCACCGCGAAACGAATAAATCGCCTGTTTAGGGTCACCAATCATGAAACAGCCTAAACCGCTATCGGCTTGAGGCGGATAAAGTTTGGCAAAAATCCGGTATTGCACGGGGTCGGTGTCTTGGAATTCGTCAATCATGGCAATTGGAAATTGCTGACGGATTACCTCGGCCAAACGCTCGCCTTGTGGACTGTACAAAGCGCTTTCCAAACGGGTCAGCATGTCATCAAAACTCATCTGCGCCAGCCGCTGTTTTTCCCAGACATAACGCTGTTTAACCCACTGCACGGCATGAGCAATCAAAGCAGTTTTCAGATTAGGTAGCGCTGCTAATTGGCTGGGTAATTCACTTAAAGCTTGAAAAGCCGGATGTGAAGGCGCGGTTTTTCCTGCTTGCACCAGACTGGCTAAACCGTCTGGCGACAAATTTTTAAAGCCAGTGCCGATATCCAACTCGACTTGTTGAGGATCGTTGGCCCAAGTGCGGATTTTGTCGAACCAGCCAGCACGATGTTTAACATTGTAATTTTTGGCCGGTAAGGTTTTGCTGTTAACTGCTTGATCAATTAAATCACGCACCTCATCATGCCATTGCAGCCAAGGCTGTTTCAGCAGGGCTAACTGGCTTTGTTGCTGCTGATTTAATTCCGCGCACAAGGCTTCAATACTGCTGGCATTCGACACGTCACCCAAAAACTCGCTTTGAGCAATCAATTGACTAATCGCCGCTTGCAAGGCATCAGGCGTTTTAAAGTATTGATAGACTTGCTGCAAACTGTCGCTGTTGGCGGCTAACGGGTAGTAAAAACTGCGCCAGTAATCGCGAATCGCTTGATTAAGCAAATCGGCATCATCGGTGTTGACTTGCTGACGAAACAAACTACCGCTATCAAAAGCGTGTTGTTGCAACATCCGGTTACACCAACCGTGAATGGTGTAAACCGCTGATTCATCCATCCAATTTGCTGCCAATTCAAGACGTCTGGCGCAATTAGCCCATAAATCTTGGTCAAAACTTTGCCGCAATTCCGTTAAAAACGGATCGGCTTTGTCAGTTTGTTGACGAAAAAATAAGGCTGCCGAACTTAACCGCTCACGAATCCGATCGCGTAATTCTTTGGTAGCGGCTTCGGTAAAGGTCACCACCAAAATATCAGCCGGTAATAAATCGCGGCCATTGTTTTCAAAGCCGTGCCCTAAAATCAAACGCAGATATAAAGCAGCAATGGTGAAGGTTTTGCCAGTACCGGCGCTGGCTTCGATTAAACGGGTGCCGGACAAGGGAAATTCAAGCGGATTTAAAACTTGGCTCATGCGACAACCTCCGGCTGAACTTCAATCCAATCAAAAGCCATGCCATACAGTTGTTTGGCGTGTTCGACAAAACCATTGGCTAATAAATCAGCAAAATCGGGATAAAAACGCCGCAGATACAGATCGTAATCGACCTCACCCAATTGCCTGTCACTGCCGTAATAAGTCTGCTGGGCTTTAGCTTCGTCGCTGGCTAATAAAGTGAACGCGGTTTTAATCGCTACCGGTAATGGCGCTTGCAAGCCTTGTTGCCACAACCCCAAGGCAGTTTCCAAAGCCGCTTGAGCTTCGGCTGGTTCAATCGCTGCAATTTTCAAAATCGCATCCTGACCTACCACAAAACTTTGTAAATTCAACCCCGCTGCACAGCCCAGCAAATGTTGTAACCAAGGTAGCATCAGGCTGTGATATTTGGGGATTTTCGCACTGATTAGCGATTGCGCAGTTAAGCTGATTAAAGCGGTTTCACCGGCTTGGTTTTGGTACAAATCGACTAATTCGCCAGTCAATTGAATACCGCCTAAATTAAGATTCAATCGCTGTGGCGAGCTGGCTGACCAAGTCGTCAATAACGATTGATATTGACTCCAAGCATTTTCAACGCTGGCACTGATTTCGTTAAACGCCAAGCCACCAAAACCCGCCAATGGCAATTGACCTTTGGCGGCCAATACTTGCTGCTGATGCTGGAAAAAATCGGCTAATTGCTCAGTGGGTTGGGCTTTTAGCTGTTGCAATAAATCATGGCTGAGTCCATACCGTTGCAAACCCTCAAAGCTAAACGGCTCGTGGTCTTCGCTGGTAATGCTATCGTCGGCAAAATTGAATTTTAAGCTTTGCTGGCAGAAAGTCTTCACCGGTGCTTTCAGAAATGCGGCTAAGGCTTCGATGGATACAGCGCTCGGTAATTCGCTATCAATCAGCGCGGTTGGCTTTTGGTTAAGTGGTTCGGTTTCAAACCACTCTTTACTATAGGTAAACAAGCGCTGATCACGATTAGCCTTGATGTAATCCTGACTAAACGGCTGTAACGGATGTTCAACGGTAATCGCTGCTAACCATTTGTCATCGTGACTTGCCAAACGCCAACCTTGCGCCAAAAAATCTCGCAACTGACTGACCAACACGGACGGTGGTCGCTCGCTATTATCGCGAATACTGCGCCCTACCCAGCTGATATACAACTGCTCACGCGCCGACAACAACGCTTCTAAAAACAGATATTGGTCATCTTGGCGCCGCGAGCGATCACCGGGGCGGTAATGGCCGCGCTGACTCATCAAATCAAAACTTTGTGGCTGATGCGAACGCGGATAATCGCCGTCGTTCATGCCCAAGATACAGACTAATTTGAATGGAATCGCCCGCATGGGCATTAAAGTACAGAAATTAACCCGCCCGCTGAGGAAACGTTGTTGCAAATTTGGTTCATCGACGTTGCTTAACCAAGCTTCACGCACCACTTGAATCGGCAGTTGTTCATCAACCGTCAAGCCGCCCTGCTGACAATAACCCTGCCATTGACTGAGGCTTTGGTTCAACAAATCCAGGGTTTTGCGTTCCTTGTCGTTAGTGGCGATGAAAAAATCCTCTAACAGTTTTTGTAACAGGTTGTACCAGCTGTCAACACTGTGAAGCTGACTAAACTGGTTAAGATAATCTTCGAGTTTTTCCTGCAACCAAGCCAAACTGCCTAGCCATTGTGCGTCCAAGCCACCGATTTCCGCATACGGCTCAATGCCATTAAAACTCTGCCCTGCCCCCACCGCGTAACCCAGCAACATGCGTTGCAAACCAAATTCCCAAGTATTGGCGGTTAATTCGCTGGGCATGGCGACAGTCGCTTGCCGTTGCTGGCGATTTAAGCCCCAACGAATACCGGATTCATTAATCCATTGATGCAATTTCGGCACTGCTGCTTCATCAATCGCAAACTTTTTGCGCAACGCCGGCACTTCCAATAAAGCCAAACATTCACTGACTGCGAACCGTGATTCCGGCAGTTTCAACAAGGCTTCGACAGCATTTAATAACGGATTTTGGCCACGCTGATTCTGGTCGGCCAAGCTGAAAGGGATATAGCGTTTATCGTCGGCTTTGATTTGCCCGAACACCGCGTTGATATGCGGTGCGTAGCTGTTGACATCCGGCACCATGACAATCACATCGCGCGGATGCAAAGGTTGACCGGCTTGTTCGGCTGCGTTAAAACGAGCTAATAACTGGTCATGGAGAATTTCCACTTCGCGCTGGCGGCTGTGGGCGTTGTGAAATTGCAGTGATTGATCAATTTTGCTTAATACAATCGGCTCTGCTGGCAACGGCTCTAAATCCAGAATCGATTGCTGGACTTGTTGTAAC
>JBJSYX010000401.1:0-3289 GCA_046090005.1 Methylomonas sp.
TGGAAACTTTTCAACGCTGTTTGACACTCCAGGAAACTCCTAAAGTACAAACCCAGGATCACAAGCGACAACCCGGTCGATGAATATGCCGTCATAGACATTAATACCAACACCATCATCAACTTTCACATGGCGAGTGAACTTGAAGCGTTCGCAAGAAGTCTAGGATGCTTAAAAACCCTAGAAGAAGTCGCCGGATACTGAGAGAACTTAAATTTCAAAAGGCCTATGGACTAATTCCTGGGCCTTTTTGTTTTAGATCATACAGTTACGAATATCGCTTTTTTCGTATTCCTATACATTCAAGTAATCCTGGAAAAACCGCGAAGCCATCGAACCGGCGAGCTTGACCTGGGTGGATTGGTTTAATCATCGACGATTGCTGGGGCCGATTGGTAATATCCCACCCGCCGAAGCCGAGACCCGCTATTTTCAACAACTTTCCGAGTCTGCCATGGCGGCGTGACTCACAACCAATAGCCTCCGTGATTCCCGGGGCTGTTCAGTTTGAAAAAATAAAGTCGACAATCAATCTTTTATGTTTGATTTTTATCTATTGTCATCGAAACGGGCCACCCTAAAGCCAACACCGACATTACGATTGACCAAATCCCCCCAATCTCTGGCAGACGATCTTAGCCACTTATCAGCATCATACCAAGTACCGCCTCGAAATGTTCTAGCCGAATGTGGGCTTTTTGAGTCTGCGCAAATTTCCTGGTTTCCTTTAAAGCGCCGCTCCCAAATCGAACAAGTCCATTCTGTAACATTCCCAAGCATATTGTATAAACCAAATTGATTAGGTCGATAGGAATCAATTGGTTGCGCCCCATCTCCATCCCAGGAGTTACCACAAGAACTACAGTTAGCATTGTTTTGCCCAATTTCGTCGCCCCACCAATAGACGGTATTGGTGCCCCCCCTAGCGGCATATTCCCATTCAGCTTCAGTCGGCAATCTGAAGTTTTGGCCCGTAATATCAGACAACCATTTTGCATATTCCGTCGCTTCGATCCATGAGACGTTAACTACAGGTTGCTGATCTCGCCCCCCTGTGCCGGTAGTCGGAAACTTGATTTTCAGATTTCCTTGCTGGTGCGAATGCCAGACATAATAATCGTATTCTCTAAAACTAGTCTCATACGCCCCCATTGCAAAAGGTTCAGAAATCACTGCGCGTGTTGCAGGAATTCCAAAATGACTGTCGTTCTCCTCCTCTCGGACTAGTTCAATAAATGCAGGATCTATCTCGCCCATTCTAAATTGCCCAGCAGGAATTTCCACCATCACGGGTAAAGGGACTGAGCTGAATCCTGCATCAATTAAGCGAAATCGCTGTTGCATCAACATGTACGAAATCGGTAATTCATTTTGCCAAGTCCAATAATAGGATTCGCCCAATACAACCAAGAGCATTGCCATCACTACTGAATTTAATAAACAAGTGATACGACTCGACCGAATATAACGTCCCTCAACGCTATTTGGCAGCGGATTGATTCGCCGGTAATCGCGTAAATCATTCAAACCTGCCAATCGCCACCATCGTTTGAGTCCTGAACTCGTTTGCCAGTGATGGGCCTGTTCTTCTAATCGCTGACGATAAAAACCGCGGTTTCGATTTTGTTGAATGTAGTTAAACAAGGTCGGCCAATAGGGCATCAGTTGCCCCGTCTTATCGTCACCACGAGCGCGAATCAATGTTTCGTGAATTAAATCGTAAAACAGACTGTTCGAGTGATTTTCTTTAAAACTGGTAATTAGTCTCAATCTATTTGGGTTAACAACAAAGGGGCCGTCTGCCCCCAGTTTTCCCCCAGATAAATAATCGATTATCCTCTGCCCTCGTTGTTTATCCCCATCTCCAGCCAAATTTTGGGCTTCGGATTGACTGATGCGACGACGGGTATGTTGTCCTTCGGGATTAATACGCGTCATCGCCAATAATAATTCCAAAGCGCTTAGCCTATCTTTGCTGCTGAGAGTATTTAGCAAATCATCGGCCTGATTGGCCAACATCCCAATCAATCCGCCAGCACTAGTGTATGATTTACCACTCAAATGTATTCCTAGACGTTGTTGATATAGAAAGTGCAGCGCATTTTCAACCAAGGGCAAAGCGCCGGTTTCTTGTTGAGCATCGTTGAGAATTACTTCGGTAACTTCGCTGACATCAAGCCCGGCCAACCGTGCAGGCCGTTCGATAATATCCCTTAAATCCTGTTGCGAAACTGACTTCAATAAATACCGCTGACAATGGCTATTGTAAATTTCTGATAAGCGTGGCAACTGTTCGAATTGATCAAGAAAATCAATACGAACTGTGGTTATCAAAAATAGCGGGCAATCTTTATCACGCAATGCATAATCAAGCTGAGTATCAAAATAACGCCGTTCGCTTTTATCCGAAAAGACAAACAACTCTTCGAACTGATCAATGAATAATACATAACCAGTCTTATTGGAACTTAAGTTTTTAAGCAACAAGCTAAAGTACCTGTCATCCTGCTCGAGTTGCTGTAGACATTTTAAGACTCCATCCAATGCGGTGTGCTCCGGCATCAACCCAACAAGCAATGATGCCAACTTTGACAGAGGCTTTTCGCCTGGCATACGGTAATCTAGAATCTGCCACTGACTGAGGCCAGGCTGGGCTTTCAATTCACCTTCTCGAATTAGCGGTAATAAACCAGCATTTACTAAAGACGACTTCCCGACCCCACTACCCCCTTCAAGTTGTAACCAGCGGCAATACTGACTATCCTCAATAGATTGCTTCAAGCAGCCCATCAGCTCAAGTGTTTGTTGCTGTCGACCAAAAAACAGATGAGCATCTTCGCTCTGAAAGGTACGAAGCCCCAAATACGGGTCATCAACCGGTGGTAACAAAAAATTGACCGCAGCAATAAGCGATTCAATCGGCACAATCTGGATACCAATGGCTCTTAGCTCCGCCACCTGGACTAAGTCGACAACATTCTCTAGCTCACCAACTCGATTAATAAAGTTAAAGGGTGTAAAAACTAGGATAGGCTTATCACCAAAAAGTCCTTGCCGGTATTCTTGCATCACCAATTGTAGTTTTTCTGGTAATTTGGCTACCGCTTCCACTTTAACGTGATCAGCCAAACCACCTAGTGCACCGGTAGCAATAATTTCATATTTGCAAGAGTGATCACCTAACAATAAAGCTAAGGCAAAGCCTAGTTCAGCACTGCTACCTTCACATTTGCCAGAGCAATACAGCCGTCGCTCTTCAAGCCAAGCAAAATCACGTTTTCGACCAACT
>JBJSYX010000402.1:0-2290 GCA_046090005.1 Methylomonas sp.
CGCGAAAGCGGGAATCCAGATCTCGAAGCCAATCCCTAGATTCTCGCCTTCGCGGGAATGACGAAGTTAATTCGGAATAATGATGGTAAAAATCACTCTATCTAGCATCAGTTAAATCTTAATTTTGAAATAAACCAAGGAAAATAATGACAGCTTTAATTTGTGGCTCTATGGCCTATGACACCATCATGGTGTTTCACGATCAATTTAAAAATCACATCTTGGCGGATAAATTACACATTTTGAATGTGTCGTTTTTAGTGCCAGCGATGCGTCGTGAATACGGTGGTTGTGCTGGTAATATTGCCTACAATTTGCAATTGATGAATGAAGCACCCGCGATTATGGCCACTGTTGGCCATGATTTTGAGCCGTATGCACAATGGTTGAGTCAAAAAGGCATTTCAACTCATTACATCAAAGTCTTGGACGACCATTACACCGGTCAGGCTTACATTACTACCGACCAAGACAACAACCAAATCACCGCTTTCCACCCTGGCGCGATGAATTTCTCGCATTTGAACGCGGTGCCAGTAGGCGAAGACATCAGCATTGGCATTGTTTCGCCCGATGGTAAACAAGGTATGCAAGAACACGCCGAGCAATTTGCTGAATTAGAGATTCCGTTTATTTTCGATCCCGGCCAAGGGATGCCAATGTTCAATGGCGAAGAATTAATTCGCTTTTTGGACTTGGCGACTTACGCGACGTTTAACGATTATGAATCGGAATTGGTTCAAGAACGCACTGGCTTGAGCTTGGAACAAATCGCTGAAAAAGTTGAAGCCTTGATTATCACCTTGGGTGCCCAAGGTTCAAAAATTTATACTCAAGGCCAATGCATCGAAATTCCTGCCGCTAAACCTAAGCAAATCTTGGACCCAACCGGTTGTGGCGATGCTTATCGCGCGGGTTTGTTGTACGGTTTAATCAATGAATACGATTGGGATGTCACTGGTCGAATCGCATCCTTATTAGGCGCGATCAAAATTGAACACAACGGCACTCAAAACCATGTGTTTACTTTGGATGAATTTAAACAACGTTATCAAGACAACTTTGGGACTTCGTTTTGAGTTTAGCTAATACCCAACAACTTTTGGCGCTGATGGCGCGGTTGCGTGACCCTGAAACCGGTTGTCCGTGGGACGTCAGGCAGGATTTTGATAGTCTGAAAACCTATACCATTGAAGAAGCTTATGAAGTGGTCGATGCCATTGAGCGTAATTATTTCGATGATTTGCGTAGCGAATTAGGTGATTTATTGTTGCAAGTGGTGTTTCAATCGCAAATTGCTGAAGAACGTGGCCTGTTTAATTTTGAACAGGTCGCTGGCGCAATCGCCGACAAATTAATCATCCGCCACCCGCATGTGTTTGGTGAAGTGGAATTTGCCGATGATGCCGAACGCCAACAAGCTTGGGAGTTAGCTAAAGAGCAGGAGCGATTGGCAAAAAACCGTCAGCAAAAACCAGAAAGTGTTTTAGATGGCGTCGCCAATAGTTTGCCGGCTTTAGTGCAATGCGAAAAAATCCAAGACCGTGCCGCTAATCACGGCTTCGACTGGCCGGACGTGGAGCCCGTGTTTGAAAAGGTCAAAGAAGAGTTGCAGGAAGTCCACGAAGCTTGGCAATCTGGCGATCAAGCCCATGTCCAAGAAGAAATTGGCGATTTGCTATTGGTGGTCGTCAATTTGGCGCGACATTTAAGCGTCAATCCCGAAATCGCTTTACGCGAAGCCACGCAAAAATTCACTCGTCGTTTTAATTACATCGAACAACAAATCGCCGCGTCTGGGCGGGAATTGCGCGATTGTCAGTTGGATGAGTTGGATGGTTTTTGGCATGAAGCCAAACGGGTTCAGGAAAATAGATGATGCGTAATCAACTGAAATGCTTGGCAACACTGGCTTTTTTGTTGATGACGGTTAATCTGAATGCGGCTGAATTATTAGGCCGCATTTCCGATGAAACCGAAGTGACTAAAGCTGCGGTGGCGGTAAAAGGTGACAGTAAACTGATTTATCGGGTGATTTGTAGTCCTGACGACGAAGAACCAACCCCTGATTGCGAAAAGCCGCCGGTAGAAGATGCGTTTAATCCAATCTTAGTTGATGAAATGCCGCAAATGCCGGATGAGCAACAAGGGCAGGATGAGAAGGTCGCTCCGGTTAGCAAGATTGATGCGCCGGTGGTGAATCAAAAGCGAGCTGAGGCTAGTGTAGAAAAGCGCGGGCATCATAAGAAAAAGCATAAGGGTAAACAGGGCAAGAAAAAATAGACCTTAG
>JBJSYX010000403.1:0-3265 GCA_046090005.1 Methylomonas sp.
GTTTTGTTGAAACTCGTCCATGCTGACTGTCGGATAATCCAAAGTTTGCTCGGCCCACAAATCCAACATTTTTGGATGCAGCCCCAAGCTCCATTCGCCGACATAGGTTTTACGTCCCGAATCTTGAATCAATTGCTCAGCTTCTTGTCGCCAATCGTGAATCGCTTTGCTGATGTGTCCGTAGATGTCGGTATCAATATCGTCTTGGACAAAACATTGGTAACGGTGAATATCAAAAATCACGTTGTCATCACTCTCATTTTGCAATAAACCAGCGTACTGCCGATAGTCGCGGAATCCATCGTGAAATACCACTGCGACATCCTCGGCTTTACAGTGTTGTCTAATTCGCTGATAGGCTTGTTCGGTATAGCGGCTTAATACTTCGGTTGGGACATCCCAACGTGGTTCATTGAGTACTTCGATGGCAATTAAAGCAGGGTTGGTGTGATAGCGTTCAGCAAGGCGTTCGAGTACGGTCAGTGAATGTTGAATGTATTCATCGCGAGTATGCCATTCGCAAACGCCACTAATCCCACCGTTATCAAAGCCGTTTTGGCAGCCTGGGGCGGCGTGTAAATCTAAAACCACTTTCAGCTGATAGTGTTCCGCCCATTGCATGGCTTGATCAAGAATTTTGTCGCCGCCTGTGACGTAAGGAAATTGCAAGTGTTGGTAGCTCGGATGATAGGGATAATCATCGCCAAACAGCCAATGACCGACCGGAATCCGTATTGCATTGATGCCAATATCTGCCAGCCAAGCGAAATCGGCTTCGGTAATAAAACTTTGCCAATGTTGTTTTAATTTGGCGGCGGCTTGTTGGCCTAGTTCAACACACCAAGTGGTTTCGTCTTCGGCTTGAAGATTTTGAACTAACCTGGGTGTCCTCCATTTTTCCAGTACCAGCCACCCACCGAGATTGACACCTCGTAATTTGGGTTTGTTTAACATAAATGAATTTGGCGTTTGTGTAGCGCTTGAATGGTCGGTTGATTGGTGATTGTCAACATTGCCGCATTGGGTAATTGACTGTTAATGATGTTAATCATCTCAACCTCACCGTCTGGGTCTAGCGAATCAAAAGCTTCTTGCATAAAAATCCATTTGGGCTTCTGCAGTAATAATCTGACCAAACCTAAACGTTGCTGCTGCTCGCGCAATAAAGCTTTATCCCAATCAGTGCTTTGATCCAAATGGCTGATTAAATCTTCCACACCAGCCAGTTTAAAGCAAGCTTCAATCTCGGCTTGATTAACAGTATCGCCATCGAATGGATAGCAAATTGCGTTACGCAAGGTGTCGGTCGGTAAATAAGGGCGAGGTGGCATAAAGAATAGCGGTTCGTCGTCTGGCAGTTCAATACAGCCTTCACCCCAAGGCCAAAGTCCAGCGGTGGCTTTAAACAATTTATTGCCGGTAAAGGCGTTACCCGTAATCAAGATTCGATCACCGGCATAAATTTCTTCATTAAGTGTATTAACACAAACTGCACCATCTAAACGCGTAATGACTAGATCGTGAAACCGTAGCACTGCACCGGCGTTTTTTCTCAATACAATTCGGTGTGGTGAAGGTTTTGCGATTTCGACTTCGAGTTGCTCTAGGGCTTTCGCTAAGCCTAGCACCCGCTCAACCGAAGCTCTCCATTCAGCCATTTTACCCATGTTATCCACCGGCCAAGACAACGCTGATACCATCTGTTGAAATACCTGAGCTGATTGCATCAAAGTCCCTAAGGTAATGCTGCCCAAAATGTAACGAGGCGCAGAAACTAATAAGGGAAAAGCCATCGATAGTACTGAATAACCGGAACTGAACATGATGATTTGGCTCCAAGCTTTGGTTTGCTGGTCCCAAGCGTTAACGATATCGCCGAATAATCGGTGGAAATGCGGTTTTTCGTGACTTTCGCCGTGAATTAAGGCGATGGCCTGCGAGTTTTCGCGGGCTTTAACCAAAGCAAAACGAAAGTTCGCTTCAACCGTTTGGCGGTGATCGGTCGCTGTTGTTAATGGTCGACCTATCCACCATCCCAACATTGAGGCGCTGGCTGCGTAAGCAAGTGCCAACCAGACTAAATGGCCTTGAATCGGTAACTCGACGAATCCAAAGTCAACAGTGATTGTGCCGGATAAGGACCAGAGGATGCTGGAAAAACTAATCAGTAGAACTACGCAATAAAACAAAGTGTGTAACAGGTCAATGGCATATTCAGTCGCAATCCGAATATCCTCGGCGATTCTGCCATCTGGATTGTCGTGTTGTCCATCGATATGGGTGACTAAATAGTGGCGTCCCTCAAACATCCAGCAAGCAATCAGTTTGTCGGTTAACCAACCTCGCCAAGCTAGTTGTAGTTTGCGTTTAATCACTAAATGGGCCGCGGTAACGGCGATATTGGCAATAAATACAACGATAATCATCCCGACTTGAGTAAACAAACGCGACATTGAGCGTTGCTCAAGAGCATCAAATAAGTCAGCACTCCACTCAGTTATTATGACCGAGATACCAATTTGAAATAGGGTGAGCGTAATTAAAGTTACCAGCAAACCACGATTAGTGGAATTATTAGGCTCTGACCAAAATGGGCCGGCTAATCGGGTAAATTCTATGAAAAACTTGCTGGGATTATACAAAGCAGTGCTCCTTGTTTAGGGTCACTAGCCAATATACCAAACTTAAATGCGTTTGGAGGATGGAATCAAGGTTTATAAAAAAGGGCGAGGTTTGACGCTCGCCCTTAGTGGTAGATTTTTCGACTATCGCTTCATTGATAAAAAGAATTCAGCGTTGGTTTTGAAATCTTTTAATTTGCCTAGCAAGAATTCTGATGCCGCCAATTCGTCCATTGGTTGCAAGATTTTGCGTAGAATCCAAGTTTTTTGTAATTCGTCTGGATCGACCAAGTATTCTTCACGGCGAGTTCCAGAGCGGTTGATGTTAATCGCTGGGTAGATGCGTTTTTCGGCAATTTTGCGTTCTAAATGCAATTCCATGTTGCCGGTGCCTTTAAATTCTTCAAAGATCACCTCGTCCATTCTTGAGCCGGTTTCGACCAAAGCGGTGGCAATAATGGTCAAACTTCCGCCTTCTTCGATGTTTCTAGCGGCACCAAAAAAGCGTTTCGGTTTTTCTAAAGCGTTGGCATCAACGCCACCGGACAGCAATTTTCCAGAGGATGGCACGGTCATGTTATAGGCTCTGGCTAGACGGGTGATAGAGTCTAACAAGATAACTACATCGTGTTTGTGCTCGACTA
>JBJSYX010000404.1:0-6200 GCA_046090005.1 Methylomonas sp.
ACTGAAAGTCGAAATTCTGTCGTCCGTAATTGGCCGATAACAAGCACTCGCTTCCAACCAAATTTTGCACAAAACGATTAAAAACTGGAAAAACTTTCATTAAACAATTATTCGCTTAGCCTTCGCTCTGCGAACGGCTTAACTTTTTAATCCAGTCTAAATCAGGCAATAAATTAGCCGCTAATAAACTGTCATAACATTGATAAGTGGCAAATCCGGCCAGTAATAGAAAAAACACGCCGCTGATTTTGTGTAGCAAAGTCAGCGGCATTTTTTGTAATACCGTTCGCCCCGCCCAGACCCCTAGCGCCGAAGTCAAACCTAACGCCACGGTTGCGCCCAGCCAAACAGCAGCGGGTTGAGCGGTGCTGCTCAAGGCCACCACGGCTAATTGGGTTTTATCACCAAATTCAGCGACGGTAATCAGTAAAAAAGTGGTCAGAAAAATATTATGTCCACTTTTTTCCACGACCTCTTCATCCTCGTCATCGGCTTTGCTATACAAAGCTTGCAGCCCAAATCCGGCAAATAACAAGGCGACGACCCCCGCGACCCAATAATCCGGCAACCAATTGGCAATCACCGTGCCAAAAATAACCGCCAAACTATTCAATAAAGCAAACGCTGCCAGCGCTCCTAACATGATAGGCAAGCCTCGGTGACGAGCCGCTAAAGTCATGCACACTAATTGGCTTTTATCGCCAATTTCCGCGGCGGTGATTAAAGCGAAACTGGTGGTTGTGGTGGTGAGTAGTTCACTCAAGTTGTTTGGAAGCAGAAGGTCTAGGTTGGGCATGATTGGGAAGTGAGTAGGATTGAGAAATTTAAGTTGTAAGCTGAGCGGAGTCGATGTGTAGAAGTTAACTTTGCTGCGCCAAACAGTGGTCTTAACTGCTGTTACGTAGGAGTTTCAGTCATTCTCGGATATAGCCGTCATTCCCGCGAAGGCGGGAATCCAGGCCTCGAAGTCAACAACCTAGATTCCCGCCTTTGCGGGAATGACGAAACCAATAGCAATGGCCAAGTCAATCATGCTGAAGGTAAGCCTGTGGCAGATGACTATTTTGGTTTAAAGACCATAGGACTTTAAAAATCAGTTCTTTATTCAATTGCCTTAACATTTCGTTTTGTCATTCTGTAGGAATCCCTTAACTTCTAAGTTATCCAAGACTTTTAAAGTTAAGCGATCCCTAGCGGGATGACAAAAGAACAGTGGATTAGTAATTTCAAATAATACCTTTCTAAGGTAATCACATCATTATTGCGCTAAAAACATAATTACTATGAACATAGGGTCTTAATTGAATAGCTGTGAGTTTGATTAACCGAGTAATTTTTCCAACAACATCAACAAAATAAAACCACCCATTAAAGCAAAAGTGGCTGGACGTGAACGGCCTTTGGCGTGGGTTTCGGGAATGATTTCTTCGCTGATCACAAATAACATCGCACCGGCCGCAAAGCCCATTGCCAATGGCAACATCGATGAAAACAAGGTCACCATTGTCACACCTAATAAGCCGCCAATCGGTTCAACTAAGCCGGTTAAAGTGGCAATGCCAACCGCTTTCCATTTGTCGTAGCCCAAGCCAATTAAGGGTAGGGCAACCGCTAAGCCTTCGGGAATGTTTTGTAAGCCGATTGCTGTCGCCAAGGTTAAGCCATTGCCGATGTCACCAGTACCAAAGCTGACACCCACCGACATGCCTTCGGGGAAGTTGTGGATGGTGATAGCAATGATGAATAGCGAAATTTTTTGTAAGGAATTTAAAGTGTCGTTGTTGACGCTATCCAAGTGCAAATGCGGTAGGCGTTGATCGGCAAAATGTAGAAATAATGCGCCGATAATCATCCCCGCCGAAACTACCCACAAGCCTTGGTCTGGCCAAATCGCATCGCCAAACTCAATACCTGGGATTAACAAGGCAAACGCGGTGGCTGCCAGCATCACGCCGGCTGCAGCGCCTAACAGGCTGCTAAATAGACGTTCGGAAATATCTCTAAAGAATAAGGCGGGTAAAGCACCGAGGCCAGTGGCTAAGCCAGCTAAAATGCTGGCTAAAAATCCAATCACCACCACTTTGCCAAAAATGAGGTAAAGCAAGCTAAACACCAGTAGCTGTGATAACAAAAATATACCAGCTAACACCGCCCAACGCTGTTGCGTCGGCAAATCCATCAATTGTTGATATTTTGGATGGCCCTGCAAATGCAGGTATTGATAATCGAGATAGGAGCGGATTTTGTTTAGCATGCAGTTTACCTGTCTAGTTTTAGTGATTAAGTGATTAATCGATATAGCGGCGAGTTAAATTGCTGAACTCGTCGATACGACGATCGCGTAAAAATGGCCAGATCCGTCTGACTTGTTCGCTTCTGACTGGGTCGAGGTTGGCGAACAATAAGGTATCTTGCTGGTGATCGGCTTGGGCTAAAAGTTCGCCTTGAGGGCCAGCGATAAAGCTATTGCCCCAAAAATCGATGCCACTGGCATTGTCTGGCGCTGCTTCAAAACCAATTCGGTTGCAGGAAATCACTGGAATCCCGTTGGCAACCGCATGGCCACGCTGGATAGTAACCCAAGCATCAAGTTGGCGCTGTTTTTCTGCGTCTTCGTCGTCAGGGTTCCAGCCAATGGCGGTTGGATAAATCAGTAAATCAGCACCTGCTAAGGCCATTAAACGTGCGGCTTCTGGATACCATTGATCCCAACAAATTAATACGCCTAATTTGCCAATTGAGGTTTCGATAGGGGTAAAGCCTAAATCGCCAGGGGTGAAATAAAATTTTTCGTAAAAACCTGGGTCATCAGGAATGTGCATTTTGCGAAACGTGCCGGCGATACTGCCGTCTTTATCGAATACCACGGCGGTGTTGTGATAGAGGCCGGGGGCGCGTTTTTCAAAAATAGTTGAAACGATAACCACTTGGTTGGCTTTGGCGACTGCTTGCAGGGTTTGGCAATCGGGGCCATTCGGAACCGCTTGTGCCATATCAAAAGCGTCGGTGTCTTCGTTTTGGCAGAAGTAGTGATCTAAATGCAGCTCGGGCAAAATCACTAAGTCGGCGTTTTGTTTGGCGGCTTGTTCAATTTGTTGAATCGAATAAGCTAAATTGCTTGCTCGGCCACTATTGCAAGGTTGTTGAACGGCGCAGGCGATGATGGATTTTTTCATGGTCTGGGGCTTTATTTAAGTGAATGATTTAGGCATCAACGGATTGATGCCTAGATTAAGTTAGGGCAATTAGAAATTTAATTTCACGGTTGCTGGAATTTGCATACTGGCGCAATGCAAGCTGCCGTATTGGTGAACCAATGGCCGGCAAGGGGTGGCAATGATTTCGTGATTTGGGTAGCAGCTGGCTAAACGCTCTAAAGCCACGGCATCCATTGGGTCATCATAAACTGGCACCATTACTGCGCCATTGATGATTAAAAAGTTGGAATAGTTGGCGGGTAAAGGCTCGCCGTGTTCGTCGAAGATGGCTTGTGGTAACGGTAACGCTACTAAGCGATAAGGTTGGCCGTCTTCGGTTCTAAAGGCTTTTAATTGCGCTTCCATGTTTTTCAGGCTTTGATAATGCGGATCTTCGCTGTTATCACAAGCGCTGTAGGCGATGGTGTTGGCATCGCAGAAACGGGCTAGGGTGTCGATATGGGCGTCAGTGTCGTCGCCCGCTAAGTTATTTTGATCAACCCATAAAATCCGCTTCGCGCCTAAGTAATTCATTAATTGGCTGGCGATTGCTTGTTCAGATAGTTCTGGGTTGCGGTTTGGATTTAACAAGCAGTTGCGGGTGGTCATTAACGTGCCTTGACCATCGGATTCGATGCTGCCGCCTTCAAAGACTAAGCTCAAGGTGGCGGTTGGGTGGCCTTTGAAAATGGGATGAGCGAATAGGATGAGGTTGATGTTGTTATCCGCTTCATGGTTGTATTTATTGCCCCAACCGTTAAAGCGGAAATTCAATAATTGCACGCCAAATTTAGGATGGTCCCATTCCACGCTTAAGAAAACCGTGTCCCGTACCCAAATATCGTTGTAGTTGGTTTGAACGAAATGCAGATTAGCATTGCTAGGTAACACAGATTGAATGTGTTGCTGATGTTCGCCGTCTTTGCAGAGGATAATCAAAGGCTGAAAGCGAGTGATGGTGGTGGCGATAAAGTGGTAAGAATCTTCAACAGCAGAAAGATTGCTGAAATCGCCACTGGCATGAGGCCAAGCGATAACGACTGCGGATTGCGGTTCCCATTCAGCTGGAAAACGGATCATGGATAGCTCCTAAAGGTAAGTAATTTAAAACAATGGCTTATTGTATCAATGCTGATGCTGGAATGTTTCGTTAGGCAGTGAAAGCGAAACGAATAATTCTTGACTGTATTACTAGGTATAGTCATAATTATTTTTCCTTTCAATTGCTTATAGAGTTTTTTATGTCTGATCCTGTGGTTTTTACTGATAATGCTGCACAAAAAGTTGCTGGTTTAATTCAGGATGAAGGGAACGATAATCTAAAGCTTAGAGTTTATATTACAGGCGGTGGTTGCTCTGGCTTTCAGTATGGTTTTACTTTTGATGAAGAAGTGAATGACGATGACACTCAAATCGTTAAAGAAGGTGTGACGGTGTTGATTGACTCAATGAGTATTCAATATTTGAGCGGTGCAGAAATTGACTATAAAGAAGATTTATCCGGCGCTCAGTTTGTGATTCGTAATCCTAACGCGACAACCACTTGTGGTTGCGGTTCTTCTTTTTCAGCTTAATCGGCTGTTCTTTCCAAGATAAATCCCCCCCAAAACCACCGGTAATCTAGCGCCGGTGGCCATTGGCAGGTTGCCAGGCAGATTATTGATAGTCTGTCTGGCTAACCAAGCAAAGGCAATCGCTTCGACATGATCGGGATTAATCCCGCAATCGGCGGTTGAGTTTAATGGTGAATTCAGTTTTTCAGCTAACAGCTTTAACAGCTGTTGATTGTGAGCACCGCCGCCGCAAACTAAGGACTGTTGATTATTGGGCGCATATTGATTGATTGCTTCGGCAATGCTGTCTGCGCTGAGTTGGCAAAGTGTGGCTTGCACATCGACTGGGCTGATATGGGCAAATGCGTTGAGTTTTTGTTGTAACCAAACCGGTGAAAAATATTCTTTGCCTGTGCTTTTCGGTGGCGGTAAGTGAAAATAATCGTCTTGTTTAAATGCGTTTAATAAATCGAGATTGAGCTCACCGTTTGCGCCCCAGTCGCCATTTTTGTCATAAGCTTGCTGGCAATGTTGTTGGCACCAGAAATCCAGCAAAGTATTGCCAGGGCCAGTATCAAATCCCAAAACTGTATCGCCATCTAATATACTGACATTAGCAATCCCGCCAATGTTAACAATGGTTTTTGCTTGGTTTTTGTCGCCGAATACAGCTTGATGAAAAGCAGGAACTAAAGGTGCGCCTTGGCCACCAACGGCAATATCGCGACGACGAAAATCGGCAATTGTCGTAATACCAGTCAGTTCTGCAATTCGATTGGGGTCGCCAATCTGTAGGGAAAAGCCGTTAATTGATTCGGGGGCGTGGTAAACGGTTTGACCGTGACTACCGATTGCAGTGATGTCGCTGGATTTTAAATTGGCTTTTTCTAGTAAGCAGAGTGAGGCTTCGGCAAATAAATGTCCCAAGTGGCTGTCGAGATGGCCGTAATCTTTTAAAAAGATTGCTTGGTTGGCTTGACTTAATTGATGAATGGTTTGTCTAAGTTCCGCCGAAAAGGGTTGGTAGTGGAAGCTGATGAGTTGGATTTTTCCATCGCTAAAATCGACAAGACCAGCATCGATACCATCGAGGCTGGTCCCTGACATTAATCCAATATAAAGCTCAGATGCCATTAGTTTTGGGCAACGATAGCCTCACCTTTGGCTTGTTTTAATTGCGCCATTAAAGGTTGGGTTTGGGCTTTAAATTTAGCTAATAAGGCGTTATCCATAGGCATTGAACGTGGTAATTTTGCACTCAGTGGATTAACGTGTTCGCCGCCAATTCTGAATTCATAATGCAAATGCGGGCCAGTTGCTAAGCCAGTATTGCCGACATAGCCAATCACATCACCTTGTTTAACTTTGCTGCCTAGTTTTAGGGTGGATTTGAAGCCTGATAAATGGGCGTACAGGGTTGAATATTTTTGACCGTGTTCAATTTCGACTA
>JBJSYX010000405.1:0-3542 GCA_046090005.1 Methylomonas sp.
GGCTATTCGCGATGTGACTGACTATATCGTTAATTTTTATAACAGTCGTCGGCAGCATTCAACATTGGGGTATCTGTCACCTAATGGCTATGAACTTAAAATGGCAGAAAAACAACCTATATGAGTGTCCAAAAAAGTTGAACACTACACACCCTACGCTACCATCTCCTGCACCACCAAACTCCCGACCATATCCCCTTCAACATTGACCATCGTCCGCACCGTATCCAGCAAGCGATCAATCGGCAGCAAAATCGCCACCGCTTCGGCTGGTAAGCCGACTGATTGCAACACCATCACCATCGTCACCATGCCGGCGCTAGGAATCCCCGGCGCACCGATGGCGGCGATCATGGTGGTGAAGCAAACGATCAGTTGCTGGGCGAAATCCAGTTCGATGCCAGCCAGATTAGCGACAAACAAAGCAGCGGCGGCTTCGTAAAGCGCGGTGCCGTCCATGTTGATGGTGGCACCTAATGGCACGACAAAGCCGGCGATGCTGGGTTTAACGTGCAAATGCTGTTCAACACAGCGCAAGGTGACTGGCAAAGTCGCTGAGCTGGAGCTGGTGGCGAAGGCGGTTAATAAAGCTTCGCGGCTGCCGCGAAAAAATCGTAATGGCGAAATACGGGTGACGGCGAACAATAACAGCGGCAACATCACGAAACCATGTAACAAAGTCGTGACAATGACCACGGCGACAAATTTGGCTAAGCTGGACAGCAGTTCTGGATTTTGGGTGGCGAGTAATTGCGCTAACAAGGCCATAATTCCCAGCGGTGCTAAGTGCATAATCCAGCCCACCAAGCGCAACATCAACTCCAAGCCTTCTTGCATTAGTTGCAAAATGTTTCGGTAACGCTCGCCACCGACCACTAAAGCCACACCCAAAAACAAGGCGAACACCACAATCGCCAACACATTGGCGTCAGCTAAGGCTTTGAACGGGTTGACGAATAAGCCGTGTAAAAAGCTGGCGGCAAATTCGGCAAAGCTCATTTGTTTAGCGGCAAAGTGTTGGCTGGCGTTGTGGAATAAATCCAAACTCAAACCTTTGCCGGGTTCAAACAGATTGGCGGCGCTTAATCCCAAAACGATTGCCAACGCCATCGACAACACGAAAAAGCCCAAGGTGAACAACCAAACCCGATGCAATTGGCTGTGTAAACGCAAATTCGCTACCCCAACCGCAATCGAGGTAAACACCAACGGCACCAAGACCATTTTCAATAAATCAATAAACAGCGTGCCGAGTAAACTCAAGCCATAAATCGCTTGCTTAACCGCTGGGGTTTCGACGCCGATTTGCGCGAATGACAAACCTAATCCCACGCCGACCAGCGCTCCTAAAAAAATTTGGCTATTTAAACTGACTCGCATCCCTTACCGCCTTGCCTGATGTTGAATTGAAAGTGCTGCATGATACCGAATTTGGGTAAAATCGCCGCTATGACAACATTAATCAACTCATCTCAAGCCTGCCGGTGTGGTTCGGGCTTAACTTATCAAGCTTGCTGCGGTGTTTATCACGGCGGTGAACAGTTTCCCAAAACCGCTGCCGATTTGATGCGTTCGCGGTTTACGGCTTATGCCTTGCGGAATGCTGAGTATTTAATCGCCAGCTGGGATAGCAGCAAACGTCCAGCCAATATTGATTTTTCTAAAGAAACCGCCGAGTGGCAAAGTTTAAGCATTATCAACACCAAAAAAGGCGGCGCTACTGACAGCAAAGGCGTGGTGGAATTTAAAGCCTTTTACCAGCAAGACGGTATTGACTATTTCATGCACGAAATCAGCCGCTTTGTGAAAAACGGCCAACGCTGGCAGTATTTGGACGGCGTGGTGAAAGCAGTGAATAAAGTCGGTGTTGAGACCAACACGGGTAAGAATGCGCCGTGTGCTTGTGGTAGCGGCAAGAAGTTTAAGCGTTGTTGTGGGCAGTAAAACCCAACCATTCAAATGAGGTTTATATGCATTGTTTAATTGAAGAAATTACTGAAAAAACAGCGGTATTGCCAGAAAACCTACAACAAGAGGTTTTAGATTTTGTTGAATTTATCAGTCGTAAACAACAGATTTTATTGAATGAAACAGCGCTGTTAAGTGAACAAGCGCTGGCCAAAGACTGGGATAGACCTGAAGAGGAGGATGCATGGAAAGCATTTCAGTAAATGATATTGTTTTTGTCACATTTCCTTTTTCTGATTTAAGCCAATCAAAATTAAGGCCTACTTTGGTGTTAGCAAATGCTAAACGGAACGACTGGATTTTGCGCCAAATCACCAGCCAAAATTATGAAGATAATCAGGCAATTGCTTTATATGAAATCGACTTTGAATCAGGCTTTTTAAGCAAATTGAGTTACATCAGACCTCACAAAATTTTTACTGCCCACACAACCTTAATTAAAAAGAAAGTAGCTTTTCTTAGCAAAACCAAACATGACGAAGTGATTGGTGCTATTCAAGCTATCCTAATTAATGGTGTTTAATTATTTCCCTCATTAAAAATCATGTTCAAAACCATCTCCCCGCAAATCATGGGCATTTTAAATGTCACGCCTGACAGCTTTTCTGACGGCGGTAAATTTACTGGCCTTGATGCCGCGATTCAGCAAGCAGAAACGATGCTCGCGGAAGGTGCAGATATGATTGATGTCGGTGGCGAATCAACTCGGCCCGGCTCTAATCCGGTTTCAGCTGATGAACAAATTCGCCGCGTGGTGCCAGCGATTAAAGCCATTCGTCAGCTTAATGCCGAGATTATTATCAGCATCGACACCACCCTAAGCACTGTCGCTGAGACTGCGTTACAAGCCGGTGCCAATTTAATTAACGATGTTTCCGGCGGTTTGGCTGATGCTAATATGCTACCTTTTGCCGCTGCGAATCAAATGCCGATTATTTTGATGCACGCGCAAGGCACGCCAAAAACTATGCAAGACCAGCCGTTTTATAACGATGTGGTGACCGAAGTAAAAGGCTTGTTACAACAACAAATTGATGCCGCTTTAGCAGCTGGCCTGAAATCTGAGTTGATTGCGATTGATCCCGGCATTGGTTTTGGCAAGCGTAAACAGGACAATCTGGATTTGCTGGCTAATCTCGATCAATTAGTCGCTATCGGTTATCCGGTGTTGCTGGGCACCAGTCGTAAGCGCTTTATGGGCAGTATTTGTAATGTCAGTGAGCCTAGTGAGTTAGTCACCGCTACCGCTGTCACCACCGCTTTAGGCGTAATGGCGGGTGTGACGATGTTTCGGGTGCATGATGTTAAAGCCAATCGCCAAGCGGCAGATGTAGCTTGGGCGATTAAACAGGCGCAAGTTTGAAGTTACACCCGCGCCTACAAACCTTGGCGCAACAATTATCCCCCTCGCCGCTGCAGCCAATCTTTGACGCCGAATTTGCCAGCCACGGTTTAGCGCTGTGGATCAAGCGCGATGATTTACTGCACCCCATCATCTCCGGCAACAAATGGCGTAAGCTTAAATATTGTCTAAACCATGCGCTATCGCTTAACGCTGATTGCCTCATCAGCAT
>JBJSYX010000406.1:0-5536 GCA_046090005.1 Methylomonas sp.
ACCGAATCGGCTGCAACAATATTAAGCTCGGTAAAATCGGCCAAAATCTCTAATACCGAACGCACTTCTATGTCCTGAAAATTTAACGACAATTTATTGCCCCGATAAACCTTATTATCCCGTTGCTGTAGCTCTTTCTCAGCAGCATTGATGGGACGGAATGCGATAGTCAATAGTCGATTGGTTTGATCCGATGAATACTCGTAATTCTCAGTATTCAGCGCAATATTAATGCTGACATTCTGCCCTTGCTGGACAACGACAAAGGACTTTACCGGCGTTGCAAAATCTGACACTTCAAAATGATTGCTCAAAGAATCTAGCAACTTGGTATTTAATAAATTCAAGCTCATGCCGCCATTAGTTTGTTGACTATCAACCACGGTATTTTGTGCTGACAAGCCTAATAAAATAAGACCTTCCCCCTTCAAGCCGCGTCTAAAATCCACGCTCTTTAACAACTGTTGTGGCAAAAAACGATTAACCGCATCCTTATTTTTCAACGGCATTTCATTGGCTACGCCGAGCGAAATCTGTAAGCAAAACCCGATTAACAATAGCAATCGTTTTATACAAAAATTCATCGCGAAATCCCTTATTGTTTGGCTAAAATCAACACAGCCAGTTGTTCTCGCCATGTTCCAGGTTTATCGGGCACAATTTCCATCACTTCAATTTTGTCTTTGCTAATTCGGATAACATGACCATCATTCTGCCCCATGTGATTACCGGCTTTAACGCGGTGAACACTGGCATCTTTCGCTCGGACTAAAGCCCAGAAACCAGTTTGGTTCGACAAAGTGCCGACCATTTTTAAGCCATCCAAAGCATAAGCTTCCAATGCTTCTTTTTTGCGTCGAAGATCAGGCTTAATGCCATTCGCGATTGGCGTATCAAGCTGTTTAGACTGATTGCGGTTTTCAGGCAGTTGAAACGGATCTCTCAAGCTATCGGCTTTAAATACAAAATTATCAGTAGCATCCAAGACAGGCAAAGGCTCTAATGTCGCTTTAGGTCTGGCCTTAACTTGTGCGATATAGGTTTCTAACGACTGCGACTCATCGCTACCACAGCCCATCATCAGCAACAGAATCAAAGCCAATCCGATTCTGATGGTCATGGCTTAGCTTCGTAATAAGTTCTGATTACCGCCGACATCAACATGACACGCTCTTTATTCTGAGAGCCTATCGGCACGATATTGACATCATGAAGAGTAACCAATCGTGACATTTCCGCTAAATCACTGACAAAATTGGCCAACTGTTGATACTGCCCCAATACCTGAATATGGATAGGCAATTCCCAATAAAATGTTTTGTAAACTTCAGGGTTAGGCTGAAACAACTTAAAAACCAAACCATTTACTGCCCCCACTTGGGAAATATCGGCCAGTAAACCGGCAACCTCCGCCCGATTTGGCATTTGTTTAAGCGCTTGGCTCAACATCAGCTCTAGTTGCACTAACTGTTCTTGATAATCGTGCAAGTTGGCGGCTTTTTTCTGCTTGATTTCAAACACTGTTTTCAAGCTAAGCAGTTGATTTTCAAATTCGGTTAATTGATTACGCTTGGGCATGATTTGATAATAAGCACCGATTACCGACACAAAAACCACGACAAAGGTTATAACGCTAAACTTAATAGGTTTCGGCCACCCACCCGCTGCGCGTAAATCCCAATCAATTTCAGCTAAATTCATAGCTCAGCGCCCCAACTTGGCTGCCATTGAAAAATCACCTTGGCCTTTAATGACATTTAAAGTCGGGTTAGATAACCTGCGCGAACTTTCAATCGCCTGCATAAAAGTTGAAACACTAGCATTTGATTCAGCTTTGCCTTCAAAGGTTAATTTGTCTGCAATTTGAGAAAACTTAGTCAGATAAACGCTATCCGGTATTAATTGCGCTATTTCCACAAACAAATGCACTTGCTCAGGGCGACTGGCTTGTATGTTTTGAATTAATTGGATTTTGCTCAGTAGCTGGGTGTTTTTTTGTTCCAGCTGTTTAATTTCTTCAATGTTTTGATCCAACAAGACAATTTCATTTTGCAAAACCGACTGCTGACTTTGTAGATGCTGTGTTAATTGATCTAGCTGGCTATCAATCAAAATCAATACCAGCAAAGTCATCAAACTACTGGCAGCCAAACCACCCCAAAATATTTTTTGCTGTTTTAGACGTAAAGTTTCACGCCAAGGCAGTAAATTAATGCAGGTCATCAACAAAACCTCTCAACGCCAAACCGCAAGCCATCGTCAATTTGGCTGCATCATGATTTAAAGCTTGTCGATTAATTCGGGTAGATAAAGACAGTTGGGCAAACGGATTAGCAATATAAACAGGCAGTTTTAAATCGCTTGCCAATAATTGCTTAAGGCCATCGACAACCGCACAGCCGCCGCTCAAAATCACGGTATCAATCGGATGCGAGCTAGTCGAAATGGCGAAAAACTGTAGTAAGTGGGCGATTTGTTGCTTGATGCTGTTAATAAACGCAGTCGGCTCTTCGATTGACGGCTGGCCGCTAAAAAGCTGTTCGCGGCTATAAATGCTTTTGCCTTGGTACAAAATGTTTAACGAACAGGTGGTTACGCCAATATCCAACAAGGCAATGGTTTGGTGTTTGATGGTATCGGGTAGTTGATCGGCTAATAAAATAAATGCCCTTTCTAAAGCAAATAGCTCAGTATCAACCACCGCCGTTTTCAATCCAGCCAAAGCTAATGCTGCGACTCGCTCTTCAACATTTTCCCGCCTAGACACCACCAGCAGGACATCAAGCAATTGCGGGTTGTTGGCAGAGACGCCCTGAATTTCAAAATCAAAGTTAACGTCTTTGATTGGATAAGGAATGTATTCATCGGCATCGTTGATAATTTGTCGTTCAATTTCGTCCTCGGACAAACTCGCTGGCAACGTGATGATTTTGCTCATCACCGCAGCACCGGATACTGCGACACAAGCGTGTTTAAGCCGAATCCCTGATAATTTGAGCGCTGTTTTTAACGCCTGCACTATCAGTTCAATATCACAGATGTTTTTATCAACGACCGCATCTTTAGGCAAAGGCACGACAGCGTAACTTTCTAAACTAAAGCCACCGCCATCACGATTTAACGCCACCAACTTGATTGCCGTTGTGCTGATGTCGATACCTAACATGGCAGACTGATTGTTGCGAAACCAGCTCATCAATTAACCTTTAAACAGTTTTTAGATTCGCGCAACCCAAGGCGAACCTGTAAAAATCAGTATAGTTAAGATTTTTGATTTGCCTACCAAGCAACAGGCAAGAAATTAAAATGCGTCAAGGATTTAGATCAGAACAAGCACTTTGCGCTAAACAAAGCTAACTAGAGAGTGATTTGAAACAGAAGAGCGGTCTGGGCAGGATTGCTTTGACCAAGATTTGGAGGCTATAAACAAAAACCGCCAGCATAGCTGGCGGATTTAGCACTGCAAATAAAGACTTATTTGCCGAATCTTTTACGGAATTTATCAACGCGGCCAGATGTATCGACAACACGTTGTTTACCGGTGTAGAAAGGATGGCAAGAAGAACACACCTCAATATGTAAATCTTTTCCATACACGGAGCCGGTTTCAAAAGTATTACCGCAACCGCAAGTTACTGTAATTTGTTTATATTCAGGATGAATTTCTGGTTTCATAATACTCACATACCCAATTAGGGCTCACATGCTTGAAGATAGCCGCCTATGATACGAGTTCAACGCAATATCTGCAACCGTAAATCGTTAATTTTGCTGACTATTGCCAATAACAGGGCTCTTAATCAAGCAAATCACCAAGATAACCGAGGGCAAACCAATCAGCGTGGAATAAATAAAAAATAGTTCATAGCCAAAATTTGCTGCAAAACTACCGGAAAAACCACCAATTAATTTCGCCGGCAAAGTCATCAAAGAACTGAACAAAGCATACTGGGTTGCGGTATAAGCACTATTGGTCAAGCTAGACAAATAAGCAATAAACGCCGCCGCCGCAATTCCACCACTTAAGTTATCAGCACTAATTACACCCGCCAATAAGGTCAAACTCGGCTCAGCTACTGCCATCGCCGCAAATAACAAATTGGTTGCCGCACTAATCACCGCCCCCAACAACAACGGTTTCATCATGCCAAATCGCGCTACTAAAACCCCGCCCAGCGATGTACCCACTATCGTCATCACAAAACCAAATAGCTTAGTAACGTCAGCAATGTCTTTTTTGCTAAAGCCCAACTCCAAATAAAACGGATTCGCCATCACACCCATTGCGATGTCGCTCATTTTATAAACCGCAATCAACAATAAAATCAGTATCGAAGTTTTGCCATTACGCTGAAAAAACTCCACAAACGGACTAATCACCGCATCACTAAACCACTTCAGCAAAGGACCAAACAAACTAGGCGTTTTATCAACTCCAAGCACTGATTCGATTTGTTGCTCTATTAATTTCGCTCGTTGGTCTTCTGGATGTTCCGGCTCGGAAATCAATAAAGTTGTGACAATCCCTACTACCATTGCTACCGACAAACATTGATAAGCCCATTTCCAACCGACATATTCGGCCAAATACAGAGCACCTGCCCCGGCAAACAACAACGCCAGACGATAACCAAACACATAAGCTGCAGCCATTGCCCCTTGATACTTAACCACTACCGCTTCAATCCGGTAAGCATCAATCACAATATCTTGAGTCGCCGAACAAAACGCCACCCAAACCGCCAACAAAGCAACCCACTCTAACTGTTGTTGCAAATCAACCTGACTCATGCCCAACAAGCCCAGGGCAATCCCTAACTGCGCCAACAACATCCAACTGCGCCGCTTACCAAAAAGCCGATACAACAATGGCAATCGCAAGCGATCCACCACTGGCGACCAAAACACTTTGATGGAATACGCCACGCCAACCAAACTGAAATAGCCAATCACCGACAAAGACACATGTTCGTCAGCAAGCCAAGCAGATAAGGTAGTGGAAACGAGAGAGAAAGGCAGACCGGCTGAAAAGCCTAGAAGAATCATGCCCAGCACACGCGGCTGGGCATAAATTGAGAAAGCGCTTTTCCAACTGGCGCTGGATTTTTTCATGCGCTTTCCCTTATAGCAGGACTAAATCAAATTAACCGTTGATTAAGTAGTGAGTAAAGATACTCGCTGCATAACCCGCAGCAATCACAGGTGTCCATTTTAAATGACTGAAGAAAGTGTATTTGTGGTTAGATTGCCCCATCAAAGCCACACCAGCCGCTGAACCAACAGAGAACAACGAACCACCTACACCCGCTGTCAAAGTTACCAACAACCATTGATACAAGTCCATATCCAAATTCATGTTCAATACCGCGAACATCACAGGAATGTTATCAACAATCGCTGAAATCACACCGACCAAGATATTGGCTGTTGTTGCACCTAAACCATCGTACATCGCGCCAGACAACAATTCTAAGTAACCGATATAACCTAAACCACCCACAGCAAACACAACACCGAAGAAGAATAACAAGGTATC